>JBOHHD010000043.1:0-12115 GCA_050700515.1 Pseudonocardiaceae bacterium | reverse complement strand
GCACCGAGGTGCTCACTCCATTCTGATAAAGCATCACCACGAAACCGAGGATCACCGGGACACACAGGACCGCTAACGGGATTCTTATCCAGCGGGGAACCGACGTCGGGATGGTCCGGAGTTCCCGCGCGTACTGGGGTCGAGGTGGTCGCAGCCGCAGTAACCACCAGATCGTCAGCATGATCCACCCCAGCGCGAAAACGATCACCAGCGTGCCCAGAAATCGGACCGCCACCGGGGAATCGGGCAACGCAGCGCTGACCAATATCACCATGACCGCCAGTGCCACGAGGGTCAGCACCGACTTCACGATGCAACCGAGAATACGCATGAGAAAGAGGTGTCCTTGAGAAAGGAAAAGCACGACGGAAGGGGAAACCGATCAGCCGCCAGAAAGGGGAATCTAGGGAATCACTCGACAACCGACGGTCAGCCCGACCTGCGCACCGCGACTGATCGCGCGGTCGGGGTCTCAGCGGCCGACCCTCGCGCCGGAGGGCAACCACCACCGGAGAGCGACGGGCCCGGAACGATCGAGGCTTGCGGAACTGTGTCGTCCTGGTCTAAGTCGATCCTCGGGAACACATCAGTGCTGTCCGGACCGGGGGCCGAGGCCACCCGACCCGAGCCGGAGCAGTCAGCCTGCTCTTCCGCACCCGGCGACGGCCCAGGCTGCTGGTCCAGCTCGCGAGCCAGCAGACCCAGCAGCGCCTCGTCAGGCTGGTGCAACCAGAAGCACGCCCAGACCCGGACCTGGCAGCGCCGCCGCACCCACCAGAGCAGCGCACCCCGGCGCCGACACGACCGGCACCGACCCCGCCGATCCACCGGGTGCTCCTCCACCAGCGAATACAACGCAGCACACGCCCGCCACGACACCGAACCCCTTTCGTGCTCTGCGCCGGGTCCCGACTCGACCACCGCGCCCAGAACACCACGCAGCCGCTCCCGCACCAAGCCATAACTGGTCTGATAAACAGTAGAACTTTTGCTGATCATGGGCATGACGTCGACACCACCCGCCACCCGAGGAACAACATCAACTGCAGCGGGCCGTGCAGGGTCATCGTCGGTGGCAGTGCCAGTGGGTCCGGATCAATCCGTACTCTCATGACCTGCCGCCGTGACCTACAAGCGGCTGGTTGCATCGTGCTGATCGTCGCCATGAGGCCCCCCTTTCTGATCGCGGCCTGCTGTGTTCGTTTTCCCGCTGCATCACAGCGAGCTCTACGGTGATCTTGTTGTCAGGGGAGACTATGGACAGATGCTGCTTGGTTCCTGGTCATCCGCATCACGGGTCTCCATGGCCAGTAGCGTGGTACGGACAGAGCGTGTGCGACAGGACTTAAGCGTCGACAACCGTCTACAGATCGTGGGAGACAGTGGCTGAAACGTTTGGGCAAGTGTTGAGATCGGTACGTGAGGCCGCAGGGCTTAGCCTTGCCGGCCTGGCGGCACGGACGAACTACCACAAGTCAGAAGTCGGCCATGTCGAGACCGGAAAGCGACGGGCATCCGTTGACCTCGCTGCGTCATGCGATCACGTACTCGGCACATTTCCCCTGCTGTGCACAGTGGTGGAGATGGACGAGGGACAAGGTGCTCAGGTGAAGCGCAGAGCCTTACTGGCAACCATCAAGGCAGCGGTCAGCGTCGCCGGCATCGGTAGCGCATCCGCACTGGCAAACATTGTCCGTCATGGCCTATTGGACTCTGTCGGTGCGGTGGAAGACTGGGACGCCGTTGTGGAAGACTTCAGTCGTCGGCTTGTTACTGACCCGTCCGCTGATTACGGCGGGGCACTGCTCGCGCAGCTCATGGTTGCCCGGCAGCAGAACATCGATCTCGGCACAACTGCCGACCGCCTGCGGGCGACGGCGCAACTCGGCCAGCTTTACGGCCTCTGGCTCGGTAATCGAGGGGACGTGGTTTCAGCCCATGGCTGGTATCGCTCGGCTGCCATGGTGGCTGACCGCAGTGGTGACAGCTTGACGCGCATTTTCGTCAGGGGTCGCACACTCTCTCGCGGCATCTACGAGGGTTACACTGCCCGCGAGACGATGGAGGGTGTCGATGCGGCGCTGAATATCTCTCGAAAGCCCTGCCTCGGCGCGCTGGAGGCATACTCCGCGCTCGTCCACGTACACGGGCTCACCGAGGATCTTCGCTCCGGTCGCGCGGCCGTCGCCAACATGCAACGGGTGACTGACCTCCTGCCAGACTCGGAAACTCGTAAGGTAGCCGGCCCGGTCGAGCGCACCGCCTCGTTCCGTAACTACCTGGAGTGCCGTGTCGGCTCGCGCCGGGATGCCGATCGAGCTTTCACCGAGGTGGATCCCGTGCTTCGGCCGGTGCCGGTATGGCACGCCGATGCCAGGGTTTACTACGGCCGCGCGCTAGTGAAAGACGGCGATGTCGCAGAGGGTGTCCGTCTGGCGCTCGACGCAGCCAAGGGCTTTGGCCAAGATGTGCGAGTCGTGGGCGTGGGAGTACGCGATGTGCTCTCAGTGATTCCGAAAGGCTACCGCTCCGACCAGCTCGACGAGCTCAAGATATACGCGGCCGTCGGACCAACCCCGTGGGAGATCACCTCATGATGCCCAAGCCTCGGCAATTAACGGAAAAACAGCGCACCTGGCTGGCAGAGATCAAGAAGCGTCAGCCGACCGCATCAGCGTGTATCGGAAGGCCGGGCATCCGGGGGAAGTGCGGCCTGCCTGGCTGCCCGAGATGTCACCCGCCGACCGACGAAGCGGCCGCTCAAGCACCAGATACGGACAGCTCCGGAGACAGCTAATCGCGACAGGTGTTCCACACGCGGGAGTACGCAGATTCTGCGAGAACCTCGCACTTGGATGATGCCACAGCGGTATACGATCCGTAGGGAAGGATTGATCACGATGGCAAGACATGGTAATCCGGCCTCCGACAATGGGCGCCCCACCAATACCCCCTACGACCACAGCAAGACGAAAGACGTCCAGGAAGCCGGGAGCGGCAAACACAGCGACGAAGACACCGGTAGCAAGGACACCGGCGAGGACACCGGTGGCCAGAACGAGAAATAGTCGGGGGCAGCGGGACTTGACGAACCGAGTGCAGGACTATCTCACCGATCAGTGGAAAGCCGCGTTCGACGCGACACCGCGCCATCTGTTCATTCCTGATCAGGCACTGGTGTCGGTCAACGGCCACCACGTTCCCATCGACCGCCAATCCGATCCGGACGGCTGGTTCGACGCCATCTACCAGGATGCCGCCATCATCACCCAGGTCGACGACGGGACCGACCGGGGGCACGGCCTGCACACCTCATCGTGCTCCATGCCTCAAGTAGTGCTGTCGATGCTCACCACTCTGGAGGTCGCCGAGGGGAACCGCGTGCTGGAGATCGGCACCGGCACCGGCTACAACGCCGCCCTGCTGGCCCACCGGCTGGGCTCGGAAAATGTGATCAGCATGGAGATCGACCCCGACATTGCCGCACAGGCACGAACGAACCTCGCGAGGGTGAACCATCCGGTCACCGTCGTCACCGGCGACGGCGTGGATGGCTTCCCGGCCGGTGCGCCCTTCGATCGGATTGTCTCTACCGCCTCGACGCTCGCCGGCCAGGTGCCCTACGCCTGGGTGCAGCAAACCATCCCGGGTGGGGTGATCGTGACTCCATGGGGGACTTCGTTTCGCAACGGCGAGTTGGTGTCCTTGGTGGTGGGAGCTGATGGGACTGCGGTGGGCGCGATCGTCGACGCGGTAGCGTTCATGCGCCTACGCAGTCAGCGAACCCCGCTCGGCGCTGCGCGGCTCGCCGAATTGGTCGAACACTCCACCTCGGCCATCGAGTCGCTCACCGCAGTCCCCCCTGCTGAGATCACCCTTGATGCCGACGGCGAGTTCACCATCGGCTTGTTCCTGACCGATGTACAATCCTCGGTGGCCCACGACGACGACCAACCCGATACCTACGAGCTGCTGCTCTATGACGTCACCACGGAATCAGCGGCCACCGTGCAGGTCACCCCCGACTACACTGATCACGGCAGATTCCCCGTACGACAACACGGACCTCGCCGACTCTGGGACGAAGCCGAAACCGCCCACACCTGGTGGACCGAGCACGGCCGCCCAGCCCGAGCCCGCTATGGACTCACACTCACCCCCGACACCCAAACCGTTTGGCTCGATAAACCCGACAACACCATTGTTGTCTGGTGAGGATGTTGGTCACAACGGGTAACTTCGCTGCCCGGCATGGCGTCAAACGTTCCTCGACCTCATGGGCGTGACTGATATTCGCGGATCTTGTCGGCAAGCTCGTGCACCGAGATGCCAGCTCACTGGCCAAAATCGAGAAGGGAGACCGCAACATCCCAGCTGATCTGGCCAGAGACTGCGACCAAGCGCTGAACACGGGCGGCATATTTGTCCGGTTACATGCTGTGGTCGCCGAGGGCGACAGACAACAGGTGATTCCGACGCTCCGTGACGCCGGGCATGCGGCCGATCAGGGCGCCCATGTGGCCAATGGTGCACCCTTGGGTGTTAGCTCGAAGAGCCCGGAGACACCGCTGGAGGAGGATGGGGAGGTCTCCCTCCCGGCCCGGACCACCGACGGAAGGATCATCTTCGTGCGTGTATCGCGCCGTCTCTTCATGGGAGGCGTAGGCGCTTGGGCTGTTGGCACCACGCCGCCGACTGTTCAGGCTCTTGCCTCTGTCCCGAGAGTGTCGTCGGGCGACGTCAATCCCCTGACGCACTTCGTCGAGATGAAGAAAGTGCTTGTGGACAATGACAACTTCTTCGGCCCGGTTCGGGTGATCAACGCTGTGCACCAGCAGATCGAGATTATGCAGCATCTACGTCAGGGCTGGCGGGGCGAAGATCGGCAGCGGCTGCTCCAGGTGCAGACCCAGTACGCCGAACTCTTGGGATGGCTCTACCAGGATTCCGGGGACTTCCCGACTTCACATCACTGGGTTGACAGGTCTTTGGAGTGGTCACACATGGCCCGGGACAGTCAGTCAACGGCGTACATCTTGGCGCGGCAAAGTCACCTAGCGGCCAACATGGGCAATCCCGCCGACGCGATCGACGCTGCGGAGGCCGCGAAAGCCATAGCGCGCCCGAATACCACCACGGCAGCTCTCGCAATGACGTTCGCCGGTCAAGGACACGCGCTATGGGGGGATGCTGATTCCTCGTCGCGTTCCTATGACCAAGCACGCGAGCTACTGCTGAGCTGCGAGCCCGACCACGAGAGCGGATACAGCCTGTGCTTCAACGGTTTCAACGAGGGCTACCTGGATGTGTACCGAGCCCGTTCTCTCGCCGTACTCGGCCGCTTTCTACCTGCCGCTGAGGTGTTCCACAAGGCCATCGAGGGCCTGCCCGAGGGCTACTGGCGCGATCGTGGCGTGTACCTCGCCTGGCAGGCTCGCGCCTATGCCGGAGCTCGGGAAGCGGAGCAGGCGGCCGACCTCGGCCTGCAAGCGCTCAGGGTGGCCTGCCAGACCGGCTCAGCGCGGATCATCACCGAGCTGGCCCGCCTCGACGACTCACTTGCCCCATGGCACGCCGTCCCCCAAGTCATTGAGTTCCGCGCCGCGCTCACTGATGCCATCCCATACCAAGTGTGACCAGAGGGAAGAGCCCACTATATGAGCCAGCAACACGAAGTCGACACACGCTGGATGCGCCGTGCCATCGAGCTATCCTATCAATGCCCCCCTTCCGAGGGTGCTTACTCGGTCGGTGCGGTCATTATCGACGCGGACGGCCAGGAGATCGCCACCGGCTACTCGCGCGAGACTGACCCGAAAGTGCACGCCGAGGAATCCGCGCTGGCAAAGCTCCCGCCGGATGACCCGCGGCTGAAAGGGGCGACTATTTACAGCACGCTGGAGCCATGCTCCCAACGGGCCAGCCGCCCGCGGGCCTGTACCCAGCTCATCCTGGACGCCGGCATTCCCCGGGTCGTCATCGCCTGGCGCGAACCCAGCCTCTTCGTCGAGAACTGCGTCGGCGTCGAGTCACTGGAGCAGCACGGGGTACACGTCATCGAAATACCTGAGCTCGCCGACGAGGCCAAAGGCTCAAACAGCCATCTCAACCTCAATTCGTAAGACCGCGCACAGGTCCGTAGCCCCGCATCCGCCTATCGCCTCCCCGCGGTCGGCAGCCCACCAGCACTGTGTGAGGTCGGTGCCGGGTTCGACCGGGCCGCAGAGGTGTCTGCGACGCGAGCCTGCTCATTCGTGCGGATCGAGCTCCTTGGAGAGCAGGAAGTAGGCGTATCGCTCATCGAGCTCGTTCTTCGGCACGAGTTCGACGGACTCCGGCTTGAGCCCGCAGTTCACCGCGAGCTGCCAGAACGACGCGATGGGGTAGGTCGTCATCTCCGCCAGCCCGGATCGGTAGGCGCGCCGACGCGGCTTGGTCCGCCAGCGCCCGTCGTCGTACTTGATCTGGATCAGTGCGAGTCCGCCCGGAGCCAGAAGTTCACGAGCGATTCGGAGCAGGCGCTCACCGTACTCCGGGGTGGGTATCAATTCGAAGACATAGAAAGAAAGGAAGACATCGCATGGTCCACCGACCTCGTCGAGCACCCGCTCGGGTTCGGCGACGTCGACCAGGATGGGACGGAAGAGCGTGTCACAGGCAGCGCCGACCTGGGAGCGGCACTCATCCAGGGTATCGGCGGAGATGTCGACTCCGTCGAATTCCTGGGCGCGGGGGGCGAAATGTATGGCAATCGCGCCACCCCCGCAGCCCCATTCGATCACCCGTTCCCACCGGTGATTGAACTCCACCATTCTTGCGCCGCGATCGAACATCACCAGATGCCGGAGGCCGATCTCCGACCAGAGGTCGGTGCCGGCGAACACGTTGGCGTCACGCCAATGGGAGTTGGCCTTCCAACGGGCATCTGTGGACTCGGTCCAGTATTCTTGGGAATCGGCGGAGATCTTGGCTTCGGACTGCCGCATACCCGCACCGGCCAGAGCTCGCTGCAGTAAGGCTTCGCCTTTCGCCCCGATTCGACGCACGATAGCTTTCGTAGCGAGCGCTGTGTCCTTCGCGGAGCTGAGATGAGCGGTAACTGACATGCGTTCCTCATTTCGGGTTGCTCGGCAGCGAACTGGGGTCAGGCGAAATGCAATCAGCAGAACGGGGGTCAGGCGAACCGGCGGAAGACCGGCTTCACCGCTCTTCCTCCCATCCACGTGACCGGGTCCGCCGCGTCGAGCGCCTTGCGGTACACCGCACACGCCTGCGCGACCACGTCGACGGTCCGGTCGATGTCGTCCTCGGTGAGCGCGCTGCTGACGACGAAGGACGGCGCCAGCACTCCCCCGGCGAGCAGTTGGCGCAGGAAGAGCGTCCGGTAGTCCTGTGAGGGCTGCCCGTTCTCGTCGAGGGTGGCGTAGACGAGGTTGCTCGCCCGGCCACCGACGATCAGGTGGTCGGCGACTCCCATCCCGGCCGCCGCCTCGCGGACCCCGGCGGCCAGGCGCTCGCCGAGGGCATGCAACCGAGCCGTGATCCCCTCCTGCACGTAGGTCTCCAGCACCGCCATGGCGGCGGTCAGCGAGTGGGTCTCGGCCCCGTGCGTGGTGGAGAGGAGAAAGACCCGGTCCCGGCAGTGGTGCAGGCCGCCGCGCTCCATCACGTCACGCCGCCCGGCCAGCGCCGAGACGGCGAAGCCGTTGCCCAGCGCCTTACCGAAGGTCGACAGGTCCGGGACGACGCCGTACAGGCCCTGGGCGCCCGCCTCGGACCAGCGGAACCCGGTGATCATCTCGTCGAACACGAGCAGGCAACCGTGTCGGTGCGCCAGGTCGCGCAGACCCACCAGATAGCCGGGCGCCGGATCGTGCCGGGTGGCGGCCTCCAGGAGCAGGCACGCCACCTGGCCCTCGTGGCGCCGGAGCAGCTCCGCGGTGGCGTCGAGATCACCGTAGGGAAACGACACCGTGAGCTCGGCGACCTGCCCGGGGATGCCCGCCGGCATCGCGGTGGTCGCGATGAACCAGTCGTCGGTGGAGAAGAAGGGCTGGTCGCGACAGAGGGCGACCAGCGGGCGACCGGTGACCGCGCGGGCCAGCCGCACCGCGGCGGTAGTGATGTCCGAGCCGTTCTTCGCGCACTTGACCATCTCCGCGGTGCGGACGGTGTCCAGGAAGCGCTCGGCAGCCTCGACCTCGACCACGCTCGGCCGGACGAAGTTGGAGCCGCGGCCCAGCTCGCGACGCACGGCCTCGAGCACCCGCGGATGCGCGTGCCCGAGGCTGACCGACCGCAGCCCGGAGCCGTACTCGAGGTACTCGTTGCCGTCCACGTCCCACACGTGGCTGCCGCGCCCGTGGGAGATGACCGGGGCGATGTCCTCGGGGTACTGGTCATCACCCTTGGCATAGGTGTGCGCCCCACCTGGGACCATCGTGTGCAGCCGCGCGTTCAGCTCGGCCGAGCGCGGGAGTAGCTGCTCGGTGCTCGTCATGTCAGCAACCTCGTCGCGTCGGCGAAGGACGGCGCCGCCCGGTCCCGCGCGGACATCAGCGTGACCGGAAGGGGCCAGGGGATGGCCAGCTCGGGGTCGTCGAAGGCGATCGTGACGTCCTCGGTGGGGTCGTGCGGTCGGTCGATCCGGTAGGACACGTCGGCGGGCTGGGTCAGCGCCTGGAACCCGTGCGCGCAGCCCGCCGGTATGTACAGCGTGACCTGGGTGTCGCCGTTCAGTTCGAAGAATTCCTGGTTGCGGTAGGTGGGCGTACCCGGGCGCAGGTCGACGACCACGTCGAAGACCGCGCCGGACGAGCAGCGGACGAGCTTGGCCTCGCCGGCCCCCGAGCGCAGGTGCATGCCCCGCACCACGCCCCGAGCCGAGCGGGAGAGGCTGTCCTGAGCGAAGCCGTCGGGGTCGATGCCCACCGAGCGGACGATCTCACGGTCGAAGGTGCGGCAGAAGAACCCGCGCTCGTCGACGTGGGGCGTGGGCTCGAACAGGAATGCTCCGGCGATACCCGGAACGGCAATGGCCTTCACGACAGGTCCGGGGCAGCGGTTTGGGTCCCGGCGGCGGCCGGAGCCGACTGGACCAGCGGGAAGAGCGTGGCGGACAGGACCGAGTACTGACCGGCGAGCCGCTGCGCGATCGCCCGATTGCGCTGCACCATGGTGTGCCGCAGCGGGCCGCTCTGCCGCTCCAGGGCGGTGAATTGCTCGATCAGGCGCTCGACGTCGGGGAAATGGGCGGGTTGGCAGAAGTCGGCCAGGCCCATCTCGGCCATGAGGGCGTCACTCTTGGCGGAGTAGCTGATCGACACCGTGGGTTTCGCCAGCCGCAGCGCGCACACCACGTTGTGGTAACGGGTGGCGACGACGGTGTCGACGGAGGCCATCTGCCGCATCAGGTCGTCCAACGAGGTGGTCTGTTCGGAGACAACCGGCGACGGCTCGACACCGGGCCGGTACGCTCGTATGTCGGCGATGATCTCGCGCACGACGACCTCGTCGAGCTGGTCGCCGGTGAACAGCCGGACCCGGCGATCGTGGTCGACGAGCCAGCGGACGAAGTGCTTCATGGTTGCCACGTAGGCCGTGTGGATCTCCTCGGCCTGCCCCCGGTCTCCGTTCCCGCCGTGCCAGGCCATGACCCCGACGCCGACGGTCCCCGTACCGGCCGGGGCGGCCGCGGACGGCGGCAGGCTGAACGTCAGGTCGGCGTAGACCTCATCCCCCGACGTGTCGACCCCCATCCTGCGCATCGCGTCCTGGGAGTGGGTGTCGCGGAAGGACCGGTAGTGGACCAGCCTGGCCGCCGACGTGATCAACCATCGGGTGAGGCGCTGGTCGATGACCTCCGATCCCACGTTGAGCAGCGCGATCCTCGTCCCGAGCAGCCTGCCGGAGGCACAGAGCAGGAACAGGGCGTAAGGGAATCCCCAAGGCCGCAGGGGAAGCGTCGCCTCGAGCACGCCCGTGCCGGGCACGATCACCACGTCCTGCCGGCGCACCCATGCCAGCGTCCGATACGCGTCGAGGACCTTCCCGACCGCCTTCGTGGCGGCCGTCCCCACCCGTGAGGTCGCTCGCGGGCGCGCGTCGTACCAGTGCAGTGGCGTGGCCGGGATCCCGTAGCGCGCCCGTACCTGCTCCGGCCCGGAACACAGACAACCCAGAACCGCGTCGGGGTGTTCGGCCCGCAGGTAGGCGAGCACGGCTTCGAGGGAACCGTCGTTGCCGACGTTGCCCGCCCCCAACAGGCCGAACAGGCCCACTCGAGGGCCGGCTGCCGGGGGTCGCCGCCGTCTCCGGGTGAGGGCGTGCGAGGTCACGACGTCCTCCTCGGCTGCCCCGGAACAACCGCGTCGACGGAAACCGCCTCGACCTGCGGCGCGGGCCGGCCGTCGAGCGGCTCGGTGCGCCGGGGCAGGGCACGGCTGACCAGCCACCGCGTGAGGTGGCGATAGCACTGCCACCGCTGCGCCGGGGTAAGGGGAGCGCGGCGGACCACCCCGATGAACCCCCAGATGTAGTCGGTGAGCAGCCGGATGGCCGGATGCCGCAACCGGTCGGCCCGGCGTGGATCCAGGTTGGCGCACCGGGTGCGCTTGGTCGGGTTCGCCCGCTCGGCCCGGGTGGGATGGTCGCGGCGGAAGTAGAGCAGCTCGGGAACCTGGTGGAACGGGCCGTGCAGCGCGATCTCGGCGACGATCGTCCGGTCCGCGTGGTGGTAGCTGTCGTGCGGAGCGACCCGGCGCAGCACGTCGGAACGGATGACCCCGTAGAAGTCGTCGCCGCCGTCGGCGAAGAGCAGGCTCAGGAAGCGCTCCGGGGCCTGGAGGGAGTCGGTGGCCAGCCGGTAGTCGTAGGTCTCGATCACCGCGCCCGCGCCGTCGATGATGGCGTGCCGGGCGTGGGCGAGCACCATGTGCGGGTGCGCGTCGAGCGCGTCGACGCAGCGCCGCAGCAGGTCCCGGCCGTAGAGGTCGTCGTGGGAGGCCCACTTGAACAGCTCACCGCGCGCCTCCCGGAACACGAAGTTGTGGTTGGGGGCGGCGCCGATGTTGCGGGCCTGGCGGACATAACGGATCCGGGAGTCCTGCGCCGCGTAGCGACGGCAGATCTCCGCTGTCGCGTCGGTGGAGGCGTTGTCGGAGATGATCAGCTCGAAGTCCGCGTAGCTCTGGCCGAGCAGGGCGTCGAGCGCTTCGGGCAGATACTGCTCACCGTTGTAGACGGGCAGGCCGATACTCAGCCGGGGCACGCCGCTCATGGGGTCCTCAATTCTTCGTGGTCTGTCGGTGTCCGGGTCGCGACGGCGGCCGGTGGGGTCGGCGTCGCGGGAGTGGTGAGCTCGCGGAGCCCGGCGTGGAGCTGATGCCACCAGAGCGCGGCGCCCAGCCACATGGCGAGCGTGGAACCCCAGCTCGCGCCGAGCGCCGCGCCGGTCGCGGCGGCGCCGACGAGCCCGCCGGTCAGGTACGCGGCGGAGGCGAACAGCTGGGCGCCCATGCTCCGCCGAGCGGCACCGAGCGCGCGCAGCCCGGCCGCCGCTCCGGCGACGAACCCGGCGCCCATCACCGAGAGGGTGATCGGCAGGATCAGTGCCGAGGCGGGCTCCCAGACGGAGTCGAGGACGAGCCTGCCCAGGGCGTCGGGCAGCAGGAACAGCAGCGCCAGACCCCATGCCAGGGCGGCGGCGGCCTGGCCGCCGCCGAGCAGCAGGCAGAACTGCGGGAGCCGGCTCGGCGAGCGCCGCAGCACCCGGGCCGCCTCCGGAACGGCGACCATGCCCAGCCCCATCAGGACGGCGAGGAAGGGGCCGAGCAGCAACTCGGCGCCGCGGAGGGCTCCCACCTCGGCGAGCCCGGCGATGGCGCCCAGCCCGTACATCCGCAGCTGCGAGGCACCGCTGTTGCTGACGTTCTCGATCAGGTATCGCGGGCCGAGGTCGCGCTGCTGCCGCAACCACGTGCGCATTCCGGCCAGCCGCGGCAGCAGTCGCGCCTGAACGCATCCGTAACCGGCCGCGACGGCCCCGGACAGACCCCAGGCCAGCACGAAACCGAAGACGCTCCCGTGCTCGACCGCGAACACCAGCGCGGGAATC
>JBOHHD010000042.1:0-5114 GCA_050700515.1 Pseudonocardiaceae bacterium | reverse complement strand
TATCTACTTCGCGTGCCTGTCAGCTGCCTGAGGGGTCAGGATCGTCCTCGCAGCTCGGCGATCTCGGCGCGTAGCGCACGTATCTCTATGAGGATGGCCGTTGCGGCCACCTCGTCCTTGCGCTGATGCTCGGCGACGTCGGCCTTGACCTCGGTGGCGATCTGTTCCTCCATCGCGCGCACCACCACAGCGATGAACAGGTTCAGGACAGCGAACGTGGACACCAGTAGATAAATCACGAAGAAGATCCAGGCCAGTGGCTGGACTGCCATCGCCTCCTGCGCAATAGCGGCCCAGTCATCGGTGGTCATCACCTGGAACAGGGTGAACAGCGACATGCCGAGATCACCGAAGCGCTCGGGCACCCCGGCGCCGAACAGCTGGGTGGCCATCACCGCCGAGACATAGATCAGCAGTCCGAGCAGGGTAGCGATGGACGCCATCCCCGGCACCGCGGTGAGCAGCGCCGCGACCACCCCACGCATGCTCGGCACCAGTGCGACCAGCCGCAGTACTCGCAGAATCCGCACCGCCCGCAACACCGAGAACGCCCCCGAGGCGGGGATCAGCGCGATCCCGATGATCACGAAATCGAACACGCTCCATGGGTCACGGAAGAAGTGCCGCCCGTGGGCGAGGAGCCGCAGCACAATTTCCACCACGAAGATCGCCAGTGCAATCCGGTCCAGCGTGTGCAGCAGCAGGCCGAGCTCTCCCATTACCCGGTCGGAGGTCTCCAATCCCAGCGTGATCGCGTTGAGCACGATCACCGCGACGATGAACTGCTGAAAGCGGCTGCTGTCGACGAGGCTGCGCAGGTGATCCCGCCAGTTCATCGGTTCATCCCCACCTGTCGTGCTCGGGCGCGGCCAGAGCCGTGACGGTAGCTGCCGCATGACCATGGCCTTAACCGGCGCCGCGGGAGTAGCGGTGCTTGACGCCGAGCGGGAAGTGGTCCGGGTCTCCTGCCGGATGCAGGCTCACTTGCGGAAGCTGGTGCTCTGGCGGGATGTAGTGGACGAATTCGCTGTTCGACCTGCGTAGCGAGCCGGCTATCGACTGCGCTATGTCGCGCCGCATCTCCTCGGTGCCGGCCACCCCCGGGGCCAGCTCGACCGCGATCGCCAGGTAGCGGTCCCGGTCGGCGTCCTCTTTCGACTCCATCACGAACTTACCCGTGACCCACGCCGCGACCGGTGGCTGTTCCAGCCCGACGGCGATGTTCTCCGGATAGATGTTCGCCCCGAAATAGGACACCGTGAACTGTGCGCGTCCGAACACGTGGACAAAGGGCAGTGGGCGGATGGTTCGACCGGGACCGAGCTCGGCGATCGGGTCGAAGCCGTGGTCGGCCAGAAAGGCCAGCATCGCGTCGAACGAGGTAAGTCCCCCGGTGTCGGCGATGTGATAGCGGATCAGCGGGATCCCGTTGTCACCGGTGAACACCAACGTGCCGTCGTGCACTTCGAACAGCCGACTGCGCGGATCGTACTGGCACAGCGTGGGCAGCCGTGACTCGCCGAAAAGCTCCCGCGCGACGGCCGGATGGGCGGCCAGGAATCGCCGGATGCACACTGACAACGGCGTCTCGGTGGCCAGCACACCCGCGTCGGCGGTGCCGTAGAGCGAGGCGGAGTCGAAGCAGGGCTCGTGCCCGCCGAGGCGCTCACCGATCAGCGTGCGCCACTGCTCGCTGAACACCTCCCCGGCCAACACCAGCTTGACGTGGTACTCCGGCCAGGGCACGCCGCGGACCAGGCCGGTGTCGATCACACCTTTGAGGAACGGCGGGTAGCCGAGCAGCACCACCTGCTCGAACTGCGGGCCCAGTACCGTCGCCGGGTCGATGTCGTGCTCGGCGAGAAACGCCCCGTAGGCGGGCACCGATTCGGCGACCGTCCCGAACAGCTCCAGCGCACGCTGCTCCGGCTCGTCCGGTGCCGGACGGGCAAGCGCCTCATCCAGTCCGACGGTCCGGAAACGCTCGAACCCGGCCCGCGGCAGAGATTCCTTGCTCTCCCTCACGGTGACCTTTCATACCTCATCGGCCGGGAGCAGCGGACGGGTCGAAGTCGGAAGGGCATCGCAGAGCTGGGAAATCCCGTCCTGGACCTGCGACAGGTGCCAGAGTGAAGTAGTAGCTGCGTTGTTTCACCGTCAAGAGGTCGGGGAGATCCCACAAGATCATGATACCGGTTCCGCGGCTGGCGGCCAGGATGCGCCCGGCACAGTCCGGTGCGGATGCGAGCTCCGGTGCCGGTGACCACGGCCGCGAGCGGGCCGGGAGAGGATGGCCCCGTGCCCGGTGAACGCAGTAGCGCAGGAGACCCCTCCCGCACCCTCGAACTGCTGTGGCGAGAACCTGGCTATGGCGCTTCGGGGCGGGGCCCGAAGCAGGGTCGGACGATCGACGAGGTCGTCGCCGCCGGGATCGAGCTGGCCGACACCGCGGGGATCGACGCGGTGACGATGCGCCGGGTCGCCGCCACCCTCGACTTGGCACCCATGTCGCTCTACACCTACGTGCCGGGCAAAGCCGAGCTGCTCGACCTCATGCTCGACACCGTCTACCGCCAGATGCCGCGGGTCGACCGCACCGGCGAGCCGTGGCGCACCCGGGTGGAGGCGGTCGCCCGGGAGAACCGGGAGCTGTTCGACCGCCATCCCTGGGTCGCTGTGGTGTCCACCGTGCGACCGCCACTCGGGCCGGGTCTGATGGCCAAGTACGAGCATGAACTGAGGGCGTTCGAGGGATTGGGCCTCGATGACGTCGAGATGGACGCCGCGCTCACGTACCTGCTCAGCTTCGTGCAGGCAGCCGCTCGGGCAGCGGCGGAGGCCCGCAGCGCCCACCGGGACAGCGCCCTGAGCGACGAGCAGTGGTGGGCCGCCAACGAACCATTGCTCGCCCGGGTGTTCGACGAGAACAGCTATCCCACGGCCGCCCGCGTCGGCGCTGCCGCCGGGGCTGTGCACGGCGCGGCCTATCACCCCGATCACGCCTACGAATTCGGCCTCCAACGCGTACTCGACGGCCTCGGCGCTCTCATCGACGCTCGCCTTCGGTAGCGACGAACTCGGAACCCGAGACCATGAGGTTCACGCTTAAGTCAGCTTATTCCGGCCGGCTACAGCGGCTGCCGATGAATCCGGCTCGCGTCGGCGGACGAACTTCCACTACGGGACGCAGATGCCTGCGACACCGACCTTCTGAAGAACATGCGGCATCACAACTGTGCCGTCAGGATATTGACTGAGCGTGTGCTGAAGGTCCGGACTGGCGAAAGCCTGCCTGAACAGGTCAGAGGACTCCCACACAGCCATGTTCACCAGGACGCGACTGTTTCCCGTCCCCCGATGCATCTGCGTAGAGATGAAGCCCGGCTTTGCCTTCATCAGCTTGGCGGCCCCCGCCCAGACCGCCAGGACAGTGTCCACCTGGCCTTCAGGCGCGACGAACAGATTCATGAGCGTGACCGGCCCTGTCGTTTCCTGAAGTTGGGCAGGGAAAGGAACCGAATCGTCGAGTTCCACAAGTCTGATCATGGGAATCCTTCCATCTTCTGGTTGACCCGTTCCCCGGCCGAGGCTGGGCGTCGCCGCGGGGACCTCGGCATCCACTCCACCACCATCCGCTCCGCCGAAACGGGCTCGCCTTCGGCACGAGGCTCCGATGGGCCGTAGGCGAAGCCCATGGCTGTGCAGCCCAGCCCTGGCGGGATGAGGGGACGGATCGTCAGGCCTCAACGGGGACCATGAGCGCTGCTATCAGCCCGTTCGACACGCTGCCGGTGACCGTCGCGAGTTGGGTCGAGTATCCGTCGCGGAACACGTTGTCCGAGTCCAGCGAGGTCCGGGCTAGATTGCGGATGCTCGCGTTGTACCCGTCAGTGGTATAGACCTCCGAGCACGTTTCCTCCGGTAGGGCGAGCTGCGAGGTCGTGATCGCGTTGTCCCCCGAGGTCGCGGCCGCCAGGTCCGGGTAGACCTCGAAGTGGATGTGCGGCCAGCGGCCGGAGTAGGCAGCGGGGAAGATGCTGGTGAACCGCACCATGCCGTTCTCGTCGGCCGCTTGCACGCCACGCAGGTAGTTCTGGTCCTCGACGTCGTAGAGCGAGTACCTCCCGTCGCGGTCGCAGTGCCACAGGTAGACAGCGGCCCCGGGCAAGGGGACGCCGCCGTTCCCACCGTCGGTCACGGTGAGCTCGATCACCAGCGGCACACCCGCGGCGATGCCGGACGAGGATCCGAAGCTCGATCGGATGTCGCTGCGGACAATGCCGCTCTCGGTGAGCACGTTGGGACCGTTGGAGCCGTCGCCCGGGTAGGGACCGCTCGTCTCCTGGGGGATCTCGTTGGCTGAGCCGGCCGCAGCGGCGCTCGGCGGCCCACCGCGGGGCGGACCCATCGCACACCCGGTGAGGGTGATCAGGCCGGCCCCCGCGAACATGCCCAGCAGGCGTCGCCTCCCCAAAAGTACGGGCAGGTCATGACCGAGACCGAGATCGTGCTCGTGCCGGTGGTCGGAACTCATGGTCGCTCCCTGATTGTCGGCGCTTCGGCTCCCAGATTGGCGGATCTTCCTGTTCGGGAGCTGAAGATTGTGGAAGGAGACCGGTCTCCCGGCCGACGACAACGACTACTGGTGAATCCGGTTCGTGTCAGTGGATGGACTCCGACTACGGGACGCAGATGCCTGCGACACTGACCTTCTGAAGAACATGTGGCATCGCCACCGTGCCGTCAGGATATTGACTGAGCGTGCTCTGGAGTTCCGGACTGGTGAAAGCCTCCCTGAGCAGGTCAGAGACTCCACATACCAGGGCAACGTCAGGATCACTCATTGTGTTGATCATTTGAAGCCCGGTAGTAAGCCGTGCCAGCAAGGGTGATCACCTGAGCACCTCACTCGGACACGTTCCCGTCCAGTGCCGTTCGGAGCCGAATCGCTGTTCGGGTAGCCGAAGGATAGGGCGTTTCGGGGTCTTCGTGGGTCCGAGTCTGGAGATGATCCTCGGAGGAAGGGGAGACCGCACTCCGGGTTGGAGAGTGGGTTGGCGTGGCCGGACCGGGGATGAAAATGCGGTGTCGCCCCGCGAGTTCGTTCTGATTCG
>JBOHHD010000041.1:0-9532 GCA_050700515.1 Pseudonocardiaceae bacterium | reverse complement strand
ACCCCGGCGCACGACACGAGATTCGGCTCATCGAACCTCACCGACAGCGCACCAACCCTATGAGATGCTTGCACCTTGTAAATACCCTCCAAACCCGGCCCGATGGAACCCTCGACAAGTCCCATCACCCCAGATCAAAGAGCATCTACCCCATTACGACACCCCCTCACACCACAATCCCGACGGTGGATCCAGGCTAAGCCGGTGTTAAAAATCAGTAATACTCCACAGCTCTGGTCGATAGCGAAAAATTGGTCATTGCAGTTCATGGTGCAACTGCTGGTGGTGCCTGTTGTAGGCCTTTGCTGAGTGTGGCGGCAAATGCAAGCGTGGTGAACAGGCCGGCGAGCACGAAGAAGGTGGAGGTGTGCAGGAGGTCGAAAAGGGCTCCGGTTACGAGTAGACCAAGTGCTTCTGCCGATGTGGCAATGAGTCCTGCTGCACTGTATACCCTGCCCTGCAGGTGATCGGGAGTGAGTAGAAGACGTGATGTGGTTGTCGCGATGTTGGCGATCGGCGCCAGGAGGGTGCACAGAGCGATCATCGCCCCGAGTATGAAGGTGGCCGGGTTGAGAGCCATGAGAGGAACGAGCGCTGCGGTGATCCAGCAGATAGCGAGAAGCAGCTGTCGTGGTGTGAAAATTCGCTGAGTTTTCGGTGCGATCAGCGTGCCGACCAGAATGCCGAGGTTTGCGAACGTAACAATCAAACCAGTCGACAGGCTCGAGGAACCCTGGTCCACACTCATGACGATTGCCGCGAAAAAGATGCTACTGAAAGCGAAGTTCAGCACAGCCGCGACGGCCAGTGCGTCACGGATGAAGGGGTGGCTCCACAGGAATGGAAATCCTGCAACGAGGCCTCTCAGTGAGATCTTTTCCTGTTTTGTCCGGTGAGTATCCAGCGGAGCTCGTATGAGGAGAATGCAGAAGAATGAGACGGTATAAGACACGGCATTAGCGAGGAATGGCAGGCTGTGAGACAAAGCGAACAAAAACCCGCCCAGTGGGGGGCCGGCGAGCCCTGCTGCTGCCGCGCGGGCCTGATTACTGGCCACCGCCGATGGAAGTTGCTTGACGGTGACGATACTTGGCAGGGACGCCATCGCGGCGGACGCGTATACGCCACCGATGGCTCCCTCAATGGTTGCCGTGACTATCAGGAGAAGCAGTGCTGGCCGGTGGGCGGTGAGGGCGGTGGCGAACAGCACCATGGCTGCGCCGCGCACGAGGTTACAGCAAAGCATAGTTTTTCTACGGCTGTAACGGTCAATAAATGCCCCGCCTGGCAGCCTTGCGACCAGCGCTGCTGCCGACATGACGAACCCGATGATTCCCGCCTGGGTCGATGAGTTCGTCGCGGTCAGGACGAGCAGGGGCAGCGCAATGAATGAGGCGCGCGAGCCGAGTGCGGACAGCGCTTGGCTCAGCCAGAGTAGTTGAAAGTTCCGGTTTGTGCGCAGCGACGGACCCGTCAACTCGTTTATTTGCCTTCCTTGAGAACTGACTTTCATCGTCGACGTCAGTCGATATACCAGGAAAGTGAACACGGGGTGGCGACTGTTAAATGTCACCACCCCGCAGCCGTGACAAAAGGCCAGTTGAATGCGCCCCCCTTACTCACACAATAGTAAGCTGAGCGCGCTATCCTGGATGCCCAGAGTCGAATTATCGTCGATCTCGGCAGGGGTCTCTAGTTCCTGGAGTTGGAGAACAAATTCCATGTTTCACCTCCTTCATCTCGTGGGGGCTGGGTGTAGAACGGTCGGTGGTGAAGGAAAGGCAGGGCGGCGTCTGTGTGGTAGAGCGCCGAGTGCAGGGCGAGCAGAATGCCCGCTGATCCTGTGGCGAGGTCCATTGACAGCCGCAGCTGCTGATCGCCGACGAAGCCCAGATGGTCCTGATAGGGCACGGCATGCCAAATCAGTCGATGCACATGCAAGTCAAGCGCAGAATCTTCGCTCGTCCGCCGTAGGGTGTCATCGAAGTGGCTCAGATAGGCGATGAGTCCTGCGCGACCGTTGAACAGCCCCGGCTGGCTCACGAACTCGGCCCGACAGGCACGACGCAGCCCGGTCTGGGCCGTAATGAATTCTTCGTCATGCCGATGGTGAAGATACTCGTTGATGACCAGGCCGATCCCGGCGCTGCCCGTGGCGAGGTAGGGCAACATCCGTCGACCTTTGCGCACTTCCAGGCGCCCATCATCGGTGGTCTGGCAATATGCGAGGTCTTTCCGGAGTGCGGTGGCGGCCATGTCCAGGAAGATGTCGTCGGTGGTGGTCTCGTAGAGGTGGATGAAAAGCAGGGCCACGCCGGAAAATCCGTACATCAATCCTGCTGCGGAGGGTTGGTCCGGGACCGCGTTGGGGTTCCGCAACGTATCGGAAAGCTGCTCGGTGATCCGCATCGCCGAGTCGAGCAGAGTCGAATCCCTGCTGCTCTGGGCGAAATAGAGCAAGGTCAGGCCAATTCCGGCCAGACCGGCGAAGAGCCCCTGGGCACGCACGTCGGCAATGAGCGCCATTGCCCGATCCAGGATCGTCAGTGCCTCATCGCGCCGTCCGAGGCGATCCAGGACATAGGCGACGCCGTGCAGCCCGTTGAACAGTCCGGTATGCGGGGATCGGGCCTGGCGGGTCGCACGCACTAACCAGTCGACATGCTCAGGTCGTGCTTGCCCTCCGGTTGTTTCCAGCGCGTAGAGCACTCCGGCCGCGCCGTGGGCGAAAGTAAATCCCCCGTAGCGGAACTGCGCCACGTCACCAGGGAACAGCCGATCCGACCGCTGCGGTGTCGCGCTCGCCAGGAGCGCTTCGGTCATCGACTTTCGCAGTACGTCCCACTCTGGGAGCCCTTGATCGAATTCTTGGTCAAATCCTGCTGGATGCTGCTTCTGTCCAGCCTCGCCCTGCGGCTGAGGCTTCATGACGACTTTTAGGCCACGCTGGACCTGGCTGGCGAACGTTCTGGCCACCCCGAACCGAGTGGTGAGCACACGTACGAACACGTCGATCTTGGTGGGGTCCAGGTGCAGTAGATAGTTCAATGGCAGGAACATCCACAGGCGCAGGCAGGCCAGGGCGTAAAGGTCGATGTCGTATCCCGAACAGGCTGCCGGCGCAGTGAAGCCCGGCGCACCGATACCCGGACGATGGTTCTGGTCGAGCGGGAAGGCTTCCTCGAAGTCCACCAGGGCGACGCGCCCGTCGGGCCGAAGTATGATGTTGCGCGGATGAAGATCTCCAAAAACGATCCCCCTGTGGTGGAGCGCTTCGAGCGCCCGCTGAACCTGGCCGAGGACGTCCAGTGCCCAATCGGTGTACGCGGCGACTTCATCCTCGGGTGGGTCGGGACGCACGAGTGGATAGCGCGCGATCATGCACTTGTTGAGCGGCTCGCCGTCGATATATTCCTCGACGAGGAAATGATGCTCCCAGCACGTCACGTATTCGATGAGGCGGGGAATGAACTCTAGATCGGACAGTTGTTCAAGGATGGATCGCTCGCGTTCCAGGCGGGCCACCGCATCAGTGCCATCCCACTCGAGTCCGGCAAACGGGCGTGCCTCTTTGAGTACAACTTTCCCGCCAGTACGCCTGTTCTGGGCCAGATAGATGCCGCCGCCGTTGGAGAAATGCAGTGCACGGTCAATCTCATACGGAAAATCTCGGGGCGCCCGGTCGCTTCGTGCCGCTATCCGCGCGGTGAGGAAATCGGGAATCTCGACCCACGACGGAACGTTGAAGCCCGGGCGCCGCAGGTCGGGGACCAAGCGACCGTCCGGGGTCGCTACGGCTCGGACGAGATCACCGTCCGCCGATGGACAGTATTGTTCGAAGAATGAGCCATAGCGGACATGGACAGGTCCGGAATCCCATCGAAGGTCACTGAGAATGTACGGACCTTGATACCCCGCCAGCGCAGCAGCCAGCTCAGTGAGCGCGGCGTGGAGTTCAGTTTCACCAGGCGGGTAGAGCGTCAGAAATTTACCACTGGAGGTGCGGTCGGCGTACTTTGAGTTCTCGACCAGAAGGATGTCACGGCTGCGCAGAAACTTGAATCCGATGTTGTGCCCGACGCAGTAGTCCCACGCAATGCCAAGCGCATCCTCGGCCTGGTCGAGACAAGTCGAAATATGGATCTTCCAACCCTGTTGGGGAAGCTCGATGGAGTGGGGATAGAGAACCACCCACACGCCCTGCTCGAACCGACTCCACCCCTCGGGCGCCGATCGGTGCGTGAGAGCGAACCTGTTGTGTGCATCGTCTCGACGTTCAATGGGATCGTAGAAATGGGGATCGGCGAAACAATACCGTGTGTACGCCAATTCCACAGTCGGTCCTCTCCCGGTGTGATAAGCAAAGATCCAGTGTGACGAGCAAAGATGTCGAGTCAGAACGCTGTCGTCGATCACCTGGGCCAGCATGCCTCAGGAGATCGGCGTGGCTTGTCGACAACCCCGGTGGCTGAGTTCCTGTATCCGCTCCCCGCGGGTAGGGTGTCGACGGATTCTGCCGGTCACAGAGCGCGCTGATGTTCGAGTGATCCGATGGATTCCTGCCGCCTCAAGTTTCCGATATCAGGTGAAACGTCCGCCTTGTCGGCCGTAAGAGCGTGGGTTGACAAGACTTAAGAACGTGGGTTGACAAGACTCATGACGGCTCTCCGCGTGTCAACTTTCATCTTTCCTGTGCTGCCTCATGTCATAGAAAAACGCTAGCCGAGCTCTTGATAAGGCGACAAGGTCCATTCAGGGGGATCTACTCTGAAGATTCGCCGGCCTTACACGATGATCCCGGATTTTTGGATCCCCTGATCTGCTGATTTCCAGATTTTTCCCCGAAGGGTAGCGCAGATGAGCGGAGTCTCGTTACACCAGCTTGTCCGTGCTTGTCCATTGGGGATGCGTCAGGCTGGTTGACCTGGCGTGGGTGGGACGGCGTATTGGGACTACTGAGCTTGTTGTTAACCAGTTTGCGACCACCACCGCAGCCAGACCGGCTTCGCCTCGCCGCCGCTGATTAAGCGCAGTAAGCGCACCATGGTCAGCCGGATAACCGTGTCTTCGATGAGCAGCAGCGGTCCCTGGTGGTTGACCCAGGCCACCCGCCCGGTCAGTCGTGGACGCAACCGATCCCACGCCTACCCGGCCGCCGTCCCATAGCGGCGGGTCTGGGTGGTTGTGGTCGTCCATCGGCTTTCACATGGTCAGCGAGAGGCGAACTCATCATCCCGCAGAGCGGGCGAGAGGCTGATCCGGTGGGGAATGGGGGGATGCTGGACGGTCGCTGGCAGTGCTGAGCGATTACAGGGTGGTGTTGTCGGGAGGGCGGCGGTGGAAGTGGGAGGTGAGCCGGCCGTCGAGGTCGCGCAGCTCGGGTGAGTGGGGACACAGTGGTTGGAGTTGCCGGTGCAGGGTGTGCAGGCGTTGGGTGGTGACGCTGGAGTCGAGGTCGGCGGCGCTGCGCAGGGCGTCGCGGCCGAGTGCGGCGGCCTGCTCCAGGTCGCGGCTCTGGAGGTGGGTGAGGGCCAGGTCGATCTGGCTCACACACAGCCCGCGAACCCGCCAGGGTTCGGCGTTGTCCAGCGCCATGGTGGTGAACCTGAGGGCCTGCTCGGTATCGCCGATACCCAACATGCTCCTGCCGAGGTCGACCCCGAATGCGGTGACGACGTAGTCGTCGGCCGTTTCCTCGGGAGTCACTGTTTCGTAGCAGCGCTGGGCGGCCAGCGCCGCATGACGGGTCTCGCGAACATCGCCGAGCAGGGCGAAACCCCGTGCCTCCACTGCGTGCAGCTTGGTGGCCAGCACGGGGGTGGCCATGTCCTGAGCGATGGTCAGCCCGGTCCGGGCGAGTGCCACCGCCTGACGGCCATGTCGTGTCGTATCCTCGCCAGGTGGGGCATGTTCCCCAATTCGCGCTGTCAGCCGACCCGCCTCTTGCAGGATGTTGGCAGCCGTGTATCGGTCGCTGGCCCGCATGGCCAGGTCGAGGGCCTGGATGTAATAGCGCTGCGCCAGCGCGTGCCGCCCGACATCCTCGGACATGAAGCCGGCCATCCGGGTGGCCTGGGCAACGGCGGAGAGCAGGGCCTTGCCGATCTTTTCAGTGAAGCTGCCGTGCAGCAGCCGGTTGGCCTCCCCGTGCAGCAACTGCACCAGCTGTCCGCGTACCCGCCCTGACCCGTACTGGCTACTCAGCTTGCGCAGGTGGGTGACCTGCTCGGTGAGCACCTCGACGTCAGCCATGCCGATCCGCTGACCACCGGCGCGGGCGGTGCTCGACGCCGGGGGTACGGTCAGCGCGACCAGTGCCGGTTCGGCGAAGGCGGCGACGCTGAACGCGGAGCCCAGCAGGAGCTTACGACGGCGCATATCTCGTCCCGTCAGCTCGACGACTGTGCGGACCGTGCCCTCCAGTGTGCCCGAGCAGCGCAACCCGTCGTAGGGGTCCTCGGCGGGTGGGGTGGTGTCGGTGAATCCGCATTCGGTGATGCTGACCTCGCGCTGTAGCCGCCCGGCCAGCACCGCGGCGACCAGCCTGGGTGTCGGCCAGTAGGGCTGGGCGCCGTCGAGCATCCGTTTGATCGTTGTGCTGCTGGTGCCCAGATGCATTCCTTCCCGGGCTGCGGCGGCCACTACCCCAGCGGCCAGCGCGGTGTTGCTCATTTCGGCTTCGTCCAGCAATCCGCGCAATGCGGTGTTGTTTCCCGCCCTGGTCATCGTCCCTCGCCGTGGTAGCCGTCCCGTTATTGACCGGCGTCGATAGTGGACTGTCGATGAGTTCGTGGGAAGCGTTTCGGCGAAGTAGGAGACAAGTAGGACCCGCGACGGCGATCCAGGAGCGTCGCCGATTGCCCGGACCCGCACTCTCCTTACTGGTGATGTTGCAATACGCAGACACCCTGCTGTTACCGATTCATCACGCTCTGTTCCCATGGACGGCGGCGCAGTGGCGGGGGGTGCTCCTGGGGGCACTGGCCTGCTTTCTGGTGCTGGTCGCGGTGGCGCGAAAGCGTCCCCGGCGCGGCGGTCGGGGCCGACACCGGTGGGACCGAAGCGTGGGGGCCGCTCGGTGAGTGCCCCCGCCGGCGGCGAGCCTGACCACTCCGGAACGCAGCACCTGCCGATCGTGCGCTGAGCGGGCCACGGAGGTGATCGTCACCCTGGAGGTATGACCGCCGTACCCGTCAGGTGACGCTCACAGCCAACAGCCCCGCGGAATGTCCTTAACTTCTTTGTTCACTTCCTGCGGTTCACTCTGCTGGGTGGCACGTAGCCTGGCGTTCGCACCCGAGCCCCGGGGCATCCGTGAGAAGAGGTTCATCATGGACGTTGATGAAGCACGCACGATCGGTGCGCGGGTTCGGCGAATCCGTCGTCGCCGCGGGGTGGGCCAAGCCGTGACGGCCGGGCTCGCGGGAATCACCAAGCAGTACCTGTCGATGTTGGAACGCGGTGAGCGCGGGTTCAATCGGCGCGGTCTGCTGGAGGCCCTGGCCGACGCACTGGGCTGCTCGGTGGCCGATCTGACCGGCCAGCCGTACCTGCCACCGGACCGGGCAAGCGCCGACGCTCAGACGGTGATCGCCGAGATCGCGCCGCTGCTGTACGAGGACAGTGCGACGGACCTTCCCGCGCGCCCGGTCGATCAGCTCGCCCGCTGGGCGGCCGAGGCCAACGAACACTGCGACGAAGCCCGCTACGCGCTGGCCGGCCGGCAGCTCGCTGCGTTGTTGACCGAGCTACAGATCCATGCCGCCACCGGCACCCCGGCCACCCGCCACACTGCCCTGACGGCGTTGGTGGAGGCCTACGTGGTCGTGTTCGGCATTGCCCGGCAGCTGGGGCACCCGCAGTTGGCGGTGCAGGCGATGCGCCGAGGGCAGAGCGCCGCCGCACAGCTGGGTGACCCGGCGCTGGCCGGGTTCGCGGGGTTGGCTCTGGCCGGGGCGTTCAGCCGGCTCGGTGCCCGCCGCAGCGCCGCCACCGTGCTCGTTGAGACGATGAGCACCGTCGAGTCGGAAGCCGACCCCACCGGGGTGGACGTGCGCGGTGCCGAAGCGTTCGGGATGACGCACCTGCTGGCCGCCCAGCTCGCCGGCCGCAACGGGCATCCCGGTGCGGCGCAGACCCACCTGGCCGAAGCGGCGGATCTCGCCCGGCGCACGGGTGAGCGCAATACCCTGTCCTGGCATTTCGGGCCGGCCAACGTCGCCGTGTGGTCGTTGGCGATCTCGGTGGAGCAAGGCAACGGGACGGCTCACGCCGAGCGGCTCGACGCCGACCTGCCCCGGCCCGCCTCGGCCGGTCGGCGCAGCCGGCTGCATCTGGATCTGGCCCGGGGCTATGCCCAGGCCGAGGGCGCCCGGGACACCGAGGCGATCCGGCACCTGGATACCGCCGACCGGATCGCCTCCACCCGGATCCGCAACGACCCGATGGCCCGAGACCTCGTGGTCGTCCTGTACCAGCGGGCGCGTCGCCCGGTCTGGGAGCTGGACAGCCTGTGCAACCGCTTCGGTATCAGCAAGGCCAGCAACAGGTAGCCCCCACGCTGCTACTGATCCGCGACTTCCTGTGCCTGTGAATGCTTGCAGTGGCCTGGATATTGCTCCTGCCCCTCCGCTACTTCGGCGTGCTGGTTGTGATGGCGCTGGAGTGTCCCCGGACCGGCGGGCGGGCCCGGCACCGGTGCTGGCGCTCAGCTTGTCTCACCGCCGTATACCTCAGGGGACACTCCCAGCCAGCAGGCCGGCGGAACTTCCGACGGCGAGACATTCTCCGTTGAACCGCGCGAGCCCGAGTGCCTGATAGTGGACGGGGATCATGTGGAGCGGATGGCCGGTGCTCGGGTCCCAGATTCGTATCGTGCGGTCGTCGCTGGCGGTGGCCAGCAGGTCGCGTCCGTCCACCCGCACCGCACACTCCAGTCACCCCGCCGGTGTGCCCCTCCAGAATCGCTCGTTCCGCCCGGCGTGGCGTGTTCGCCCACAGGCCCCGGTAGGGGGCGCTGTGCCGGTGGTGGCGAAAGGCTGTGTCGAAACCGTCGAAGGCTTCGGTCACGCTGAGCAGGGCCAACCGCTCGGGGGGGTCGGCGGTGATGGCCCGGGGGGTCAGTCGCAGCAGGTGGGCTCGCTGTGCTCCGGTGGGGGTGTGGGTGTGAGCTGCGGCGGGGATCAGCCGGCGGAGGTCGGCGCGGAGTACGTACGCGGTGTCGACGAGTAGTTTGTCGATCATCCCGGCGCGTACCGCATGCCCAGGTAGCGAGCGGAAAAGGTAGGTGGGCGTGTGGTCCCAGCCGATCCGGGTGCCGTAGCCGGTGAACGCTGTAGTGAGAGCGGCTTCGTCGGCCGCCGGCAACACCAACCTGGCACGTTCCGCAGCCAGTGCGTCGCTGAGTGCCTGGTGGAAGAGCCGGAACGCCACGGTCGCCGACTCGGTGGTGGATTCGACGAGGAAGTTCGCCGCTGAGCCGCAGGCGAATGTGGTGAGTTGTTCGGTGGTGACGTGAATGCCGGTCAATGCC
>JBOHHD010000040.1:0-25099 GCA_050700515.1 Pseudonocardiaceae bacterium | reverse complement strand
CGGCACCGACACCGGCGGCTCGATCCGCCAACCCAGCGCGGTCACCGGCACCGTCGGGGTGAAACCCACCTACGGTGGGGTCTCCCGGTACGGCCTGGTGGCGTTCTCCTCCAGCCTGGATCAGGGCGGACCGGTGGCGCGCACCGTGCTCGATGCCGCGCTGTTGCACGAGGTCATCGGCGGGTATGACGCGCTGGACTCCACCTCGATCGACGCGCCGGTGCCGCCGGTCGTGGCCGCGGCTCGGGGAGGTGCCGTCGGCGATCTGACCGGAGTACGGATCGGAGTGATCACCCAGTTCCGCGGTGAGGGCTATCAGCCCGGCGTGCTGCGCGCCTTCGAGGTCGCGGTAGCCAGGCTGGGCGACCTGGGCGCGCGGATCGTCGAAGTGTCCTGCCCCTCCTTCGAGTATGCGTTGCCCGCCTATTACCTCATCGCGCCCAGCGAGTGCTCCTCCAACCTGGCCCGCTTCGACGGCATGCGTTACGGGTGCCGGGTCGGCGACGATGGCACCCGCAGCGCCGAGGAGGTGATGTCGCTGACCCGCGAGGCCGGTTTCGGCGCCGAGGTCAAGCGCCGCATCATGCTCGGCACCTATGCGCTGTCCGCGGGGTACTACGACGCCTACTACGGCCAGGCACAGAAGATCCGCACTCTGATCACCCGGGACTTCACCGCAGCGTTCGAGCAGGTGGATGTGCTGATCTCGCCGACCACCCCGAGCACGGCATTCCCGATCGGCGAGCGAGTGGACGATCCCTTGGCGATGTACCTGTCGGACCTGTGCACGATCCCGGCCAACCTGGCGGGCAACGCCGCGCTGTCCGTGCCCGCCGGGCTGTCCGGCGACGATCGCCTGCCGGTGGGCCTGCAGGTGATAGCGCCCGCGCTGGCCGACGATCGCGCCTACCGGGTAGCGGCCGCCTACGAGGCCGCCCGGGACGCCGCCGACGGCGGTCCGCTGGCACACCGGGTACCGGCACTGGAGGTTTCGGCCCGATGACCGCTGAGCTGATGGACTACGACGAGGTGCTGGAGCGCTTCGAACCGGTGCTGGGCCTTGAAGTGCATGTCGAGCTCTGCACCGCGACGAAGATGTTCTGCGGCTGTGCCAACGCTTTCGGCGCCGAGCCCAACATCAACGTGTGCCCGACCTGCCTGGGGCTGCCCGGGTCGCTGCCGGTGCTCAACGGCGTGGCTGTGGAGTCCGCCATGCGGATCGGGTTGGCGTTGAACTGCTCCATTGTCCCGTGGTGCCGTTTCGCCCGGAAGAATTACTTCTACCCGGACATGCCGAAGAACTTCCAGACCTCCCAGTACGACGAACCGATCGCCGTGGACGGCTCGCTGGAGGTGCTGGTCGACGGCTCGACGTTCACCATCGCCATCGAGCGCGCGCACATGGAGGAGGACACTGGCAAATCGCTGCACGTCGGTGGCGTGACCGGCCGTATTCACGGTGCCAGCCACTCCCTGCTGGATTACAACCGCGCGGGTGTCCCGCTGATCGAGATCGTCACCAGGCCCATCGTCGGCACGGGCGCCCGGGCACCGGAGATCGCCCGCGCCTACGTCGCCACCCTGCGCGACCTGCTGCGAGCGCTGGGTGTGTCCGATGTGCGGATGGACCAGGGCTCGCTGCGCTGCGACGCCAACGTCTCGCTGATGTCCCGGGGCTCGACCACGTTCGGTACCCGCACCGAGACCAAGAACGTCAACTCCCTGCGATCGGTCCAGCGCGCTGTCCGCTACGAGATGTGCAGGCAGGCCGCGGTGCTCGCGGCCGGTGGCGAGATCGTGCAGGAGACCCGGCACTTCGACGAGGTCACCGGTACCACTTCGGCTGGGCGGCGCAAGGAGACCTCCGAGGACTACCGGTACTTCCCGGAGCCGGATCTGGTGCCGATCGCCCCTGCTGACGACTGGGTGGCGCGATTGCGCGCCACGTTGCCCGAGCCGCCCGCCCAGCGCCACGCCCGGGTACAGGCCGAGTGGGCGCTGTCCGACCTCGAACTGCGGGACCTGGTCAACGCGGGCGCGCTGGATCTCATTGCCGCCACCGTGGCGGCAGGGGCACCACCTGCGGAGGCCCGGTCCTGGTGGGTCTCGTATCTGAGCCAGCAGGCCAACTCACGCGGCGTGGAGCTCGCTGAGCTCTCCGTCACTCCCGAGCAGGTCGCGCGGGTGATCGCATTGGTGGCCGGGGGTGCACTGACCAACAAGCTGGCCCGACAGGTCGTCGACGGGGTGCTGGCGGGTGAGGGCGAGCCTGAGGAGATCGTGACAGCCCGAGGGCTGGCCGTGGTGTCCGACGACTCCGCGCTCACCGCCGCCGTCGAGGAGGCCCTGGCGGCCCAGCCCGACATCGCCGACAAGATCCGTGGCGGCAAGGTCAAGGCCGCCAGCGCGATCGTCGGCGCTGTCATGAAAGCCACCAGGGGCCAGGCCGACGCCGCCCGAGTCCGGGAACTGGTACTGGCCCGCTGTGCCCCGTGATGGGTGCTCAATCGTTGCCGCCGCCGGGGCCTACCAGGTTGGGTAGCACGAAGACACGTTCATCGCTGGAGATCGGTTGTCCACTCGCTTTGTTGATGGTGGCCAGCCACACCAGCTGTCCCTCGGGACTCGGCGCGACCGCGGACACCCGGCCGTAGCGCTCCAGCGGGATCTCCAGGGGCTGGCCGAGGAAGGTGTCGTTCGGTCCGATCCCCAGCGCGAACATGGGCGCCCCACTGGTGAAAGCCACCTGGATACGGCCCTGTAACAGGACACATCCCGCAGCGCCGGGGCGGGTGGGCCAGCTCCAGGCCGCCGGACCCAATGCCGTTCCCGGCCGCACCCGGTACAGCACGTCCCGATCGGGCGTCCGGTCGGTCACCCACACCTCCCCGGACAGGGGGTCGCTGCAGAGTCCCCCCGGGGCGTGCAGCCCGCCGGCCAGCACCTTGGACCCGGTTGCGTTGCCCGGGGCTGGGCGCCCCGAGGTATCGATCCGCAGCACCTTGCCCGAGAGAGACAGCGGATCGGCGGCGGTGGTGGGGTCGCCCGCGTCTCCAGTGGCCACCACCAACATCCCGGCGGAGTCGAGGGCCAGCGCGCCGGCGTTGCCGGTTGGCCCCCGGGGGATCCCGGCCAGAACCGGTTTGGGCACGTCACCGGGGGCGATGCGGACAACCCGATTGTCGACCGGAGTGGTGATGTAGGCGTAGATCAGCTCGTCCTCGGGATAGCTGGGCGACAGTGCGAGTCCGGTGAGGCCTCCGTCGCCGATGGTGTCCACCGCCAGGGTGGCCACCTCCTGGGTCGTCCGATCCCGCTGAACCCGCAGGATCCGACCGGTGGTGCGTTCCGCGGCCAGGCCCACCAGGGCGGTTCCATCGAGCACGACAAGCGCGGAGACCGGTTCCAGGCAGGTCGCGATGACCTGCGGATCCGGGTCGGTGCAGCCCTGTGGTGGTCCGAGCGGAGCGTCGGGGGCGCGGTTGCCGGGGGGCGCCGGGATGCCCGGAATATCTGGTTGCGGGCCCGCTTGCGGACCGATCTCCAGTTTGGGCCTGAACGGTCCGGCCTCCTGAGTCGGGAAGTCGGGTGTCACCGCGCACCCCGCCAGCAGCAATGCCGCCAGCAACAGTGCCGCAGCAAGTCTGGGGCGCTCGCAGTGGGCTGCCCCGGAGTGGGGCGGCACGGCGGGATGTCGCACGATCGGCCAGGCTAGGGGCAGACCCGTGAACCACGGGTGAGCGGGTCAACTTGGACGTCACCGGATCCGCCGAGCAGGGCGGCCGATACCGCCCAGGGCGGGTTCCTGTGAAGCAGGTACGTGACTCATGATTGTCCTGCCCAGGGTCCGGGCGGGGCGTTTTCGGTTCGGGCCCGATCGTCGGCCGATCCACGTTGAGCCTGGAGGAGATCCCTGTGACGAAGGATCCGGAAACCCCGCACGAACCACCGCAGCAATCCGAGCCCGACAACGCCGAGAAGCCTGCGCTCAACCGCCGCGAGCGCCGCGGTGGCAAGTCCGGGGTGTCGTCCCCGCGGGGCGGGAAGTCCACCGTGGGCCGCATGGACGGAGCTCTGCCGAATCCGCGGCAGTACTCCACGCGACGACGTGGCGGCTGATCTGCCTCATCAGGCAACTCAGGTCGCGAACGGGTCGGGCAGCCGTCCGCGGCTTACTGAGGACAGTGCCGAGATGTCCCGGACGCGTACTGCGGGCAGCCGGATCTCCTCACCGCCGTGAAGCACTGCCCACACGCGGGATCGTTCGTCCACCCGGAGTCCCGCAACCTCGGACCAGGCGATGCTGCGGGCACCCAGCACCCGACGCGTCAGGATCCTCTCCGGACCCGCTACCGTACGGGTCCGCAGCAACCAGACCGCGGCTGCCAGTGGCGCGAGGTAGAGCACCTGCAAACCTGGTATGCCGAAGGCGACCGGGGTCACGCATACGGCCAGCCCCCAAACGGCGATCAAACCGGTGAGTGGCGGTCGCAGGGTCACGCTCGGCGATTCGTTCATCACACCATGGTCTCCGGTCACGGCACCATCGTCGCAGGGCGCGGACAGTAACACGATCACCGCTCGGAGCCTACACAGGTTAGCCGTCCCTCAGTTAATCTCCCTCTATCGTGGTATCGCTAGTGTGCAGTCAGTGACAAGGAGGTGGTCCTCGGTGTGGCGGTGGCGCGGCGTGGTCCCCGTGACCGCGGCGCTGCTGGTAGGGCTCGCGGGATGTGGCGGGAGCGGTAACCCTACTGAGGACAGCGAGCTGGTCATCTATTCCGGCCGTCAGCAGGCCTTGGTCGAACCGCTGATCGACCGATTCAGGCAGCAAACCGGCATCGCTACCTCAGTGCGCTACGGCGGTACCCCCGAGCTCGCCGCGCAGCTATTGGAGGAGGGTGAGGCCACTCCGGCTGACGTGTACTTCTCCCAGGACGGTGGCGCGCTCGGCGCCCTGGGCCGTGCGGGCAGGCTCGAACCACTGCCACAGAGCGTGCTGGATACCGTCCCGGCGCAGTACCGCGCTGAGGACGGCACATGGGTGGGTACGTCCGGACGAGTCCGGGTGATCGTGTACGACCCCCGGCAGGTCCCCGAGCAGGAGGTTCCGGACAGCATCTTCGAACTGACCGAGCCGCGCTGGCGGGGTCAGGTCGGCATTGCGCCGGGCAACGCCTCCTTCGCGGCCTTCGTCACCGCCATCCGGGTGGTGCGCGGCGATGCGGCGGCCAAGGAGTGGCTGGAGGGTATGCGCGCCAACGATGTGGAGAGGTTCGACAACAACATCCTGATCCTCAACGCGGTCAAGGCCGGCGTGGTGCAACTCGGTCTGATCAACCATTACTACTACTACGAACAGGTGGCCGAGGAGGGTGCCGCCGCGATGCCCGCCCGGTTGAAGTTCCTGCCCGGCGGGGATCCGGGGGCGTTGGTCAACGTCGCCGGAGTCGGAATCCTGCGCGGTACCGACCATGCCGAGCAGGCCCGCCGGTTCGTCGAGTTCCTGCTCTCCGAGCAGTCCCAGGCTTATTTCGCCCAGGAGACCAAGGAATACCCGCTGGGGGCCGGTGTCCCCGCGGTCGCTGACCTGCCGCCGCTGGAGAGCCTGCAGAGCCCACAGATCGACCTGTCCGACCTGGACACCCTGGAGCAGACCCAGCAGATGATCAGGGAGGCCGGCCTGACATGACCCCGGTGACGAGCACCGAGGTCGCCGCCCCACCCGGCCCGGCCCCCCCGCTGGATGCAACTCCCTGGTCCCCTCGTCGGCGTCGTCCCGAGCGGCGGCGTCCCCCCGTGGTGCTGCTCGTGCCAGCCGGATTGGCCGCGGTGATCGCCCTGCTACCGCTGGCCTACCTGGCGGTCCGGGCCTTCGAAGACGGGCTGGGCGCCGCGGTCGAGGTACTGGTGCGAGACGGGACGGTCGCGCTGGTGCTGCGCAGCCTGGCGCTGGCCGGCTCGGTGACCGCGGTCTGCCTGGTGCTCGGAGTGAGCCTGGCGGGTCTGGTGGTGCGGACCCGGCTGCCCGGACGGCGGCTGTGGGGCGTGCTCATCACGCTGCCGCTGGCGGTGCCCTCCTACGTCGCGGCGTTCTCCTGGCTGTCGATGTTCCCCCGTTTCGGCGGGTTCCTCGGCTCGACGCTGGTGCTGAGCCTGTGCTGTTACCCCTACGTGTATCTGCCGGTGGCTGCGGCATTGGCCCGGATCGACCCGGCGCACGAGGAGGTCTCCCGCTCGCTGGGAGTGGGCACGATGCGGACCTTCCTGTCGGTGACGGTCCGGCAGGTCCGCCCCGCGGCGGCGGGTGGAGCGTTGCTGGTGGCGCTCTACGTGCTCTCCGACTTCGGCGCGGTGGCGATGCTGCGCTACGACGTGTTCACCCGGGTGATCTACACCTCCTACCGGTCCAGTTTCGACCTCACGCCCGCCGCCGTGCTGGCATGCGTCCTGGTGGCGCTGACCGTGCTCATCGTGTGGGGGGAGAACCGCACCCGGGGCCGTGCCGGGTACGCGCGCCTCGGTGGCGGCGCGGCGCGGCAGCGCCCCCGCGTCCGGCTCGGTTTCTGGGCGCTACCCGCCGTGCTCTGGTGCGGCTCGGTCGTCGGGCTGGCCATCGGGGTGCCGCTCGGCGTGCTCGGCTACTGGCTGGCCCAGGGCTCCTCGGCCGGGTTGGACATCGTGGAGGTGAGCGCTGCGGCAGTGAGCACGCTGGGCGTGTCCGGCCTCGGCGCCGCGGCTACCGTGGCACTGGCCCTGCCGGTCGGGGTGATCGCGGCCCGCTACCGGGGACGATCGGCCCGACTGCTCGAGCAGGCCGCCTACGCCGGGCACGCCCTGCCCGGGATCGTCGTCGCGCTGTCCCTGGTGTTTCTCGCGGTGCGCTACGCCCAGCCGATCTACCAACAGCTGCCGGTACTGGTGCTCGCCTACACGGTGCTGTTCCTGCCCGCCGCGGTCGCCGCGGTGCGGGCATCGGTGGCGCAGTCCCCGCTGCGCCTGGAGGAGGTGGCCCGCTCGTTGGGGCGCAGCCCGGCCGGGGTGTTGCGCAGTGTCACCGTGCCCCTGGCGGGTCCGGGCGTGGCCGCGGGCGTCGCGCTGGTGTTCCTCACCTGCATGAAGGAGCTGCCCGCCACCCTGCTACTGCGGCCGACCGGAATGGAGACGCTGGCCACCGAGCTGTGGGGCCGCACCGATGTCGGTGCCTACGCCGGCGCCGCGCCTTATGCCGCGGCCCTCCTGCTCCTTGCGGCCCTGCCCACAGTCCTGCTGGGCCGCCGCTGGGGCGCCACCTCGGGAGGTACCCAGTGAGTGAGCTGGTGGTCCGTGGCCTGGTCAAGAGTTTCGGTTCCACTCCGGTACTGCGCGGGGTCGACCTGACTGTCCCGGAAGGCACGCTGGCTGCCGTGCTCGGACCGTCAGGATGCGGGAAGACCACGTTGTTGCGAGTCGTCGCCGGCTTCGATACCGCCGACGCCGGGGAAGTGGTGATTCGCGGTCGGGTGGTCTCCGGGTCGGGCGTGGAGATCCCGCCGGAACGCCGGCGGGTCGGCATGGTGCCGCAGGAGGGAGCGCTGTTCCCGCACCTGTCGGTGGGCGGCAACGTCGGTTTCGGCCTGCCCCGGGGGCGGCGCTCCGCCGGAGTGACCGAGATGCTCGACCTGGTCGGGCTCGGCGGCTACGGACCCCGGATGCCCCATGAACTCTCCGGTGGGCAACAACAGCGGGTGGCGCTGGCCCGCGCGTTGGCTCCCGGACCGGCGCTGGTGCTGCTGGACGAGCCGTTCAGCGCGCTCGACACGGGGTTGCGCGCGGCGCTGCGGGAGGATGTCCGCCGGGCGTTGCACGCCACCGGTGCCACCGCGGTCCTGGTCACCCATGATCAGCAAGAAGCCCTGTCGACGGCCGACGTGGTGGCCGTGCTGCAGGCAGGCATCATCGTGCAGACGGGTACTCCGGCCGAGCTCTACAGCGCACCTCGAGACCTCGACGTCGCCACCTTCCTCGGCGAGGCGGTCGTGCTCGACGCGGTCCTGTGCGGCGAGGACGTCGCCGACTGCGCACTGGGCAGACTGTCGGTTCGCGCGGCGGAGCCTGCCGACGGAGCACGCGGAACTGTGGTGCTGCGCCCGGAACAGTTTTTGCTGGGTCCACCGGACCGCGGAGTACCGGCCCGGATCGAGAGCGTGGTGTTCTACGGGCATGATGCCTTGGTGCGTCTCGCGCTGACCGGCAGCGCGGTGCCGGTCACGGCCAGAACCATGGGCGGGCACCGCCTGCACCCCGACGACGAGGTGGGCCTCACCGTCTCCGGCACAGCGTCCTTCTTCCCCCGCTGATTGTTGCTACTCCGGCAGGATTGCCGACCAAGGCGAGCGCGATGAGCACCGCCGCCCAGATCAGGTGCGCGGCGTCGTCCAAAAAGACCGGCAGCAAGGTGCGCAGGACTTGGTAGAGCGGGGCGTCGACGTGGGTGTAGCCGTTGACCCAGACGATCTCGCCCGACCACCCGTCGACCAGTAGCGCCGCGTACGTGCTCACTCCGATCAGGCCGAGGACGGCGGCCACGCTCCGCAGAACGGGACCGCTGCGGGCGAGCCAGCAGAGCACGGCCAGCAGGGCCAGGGGCAGCACCACGACGGTCTGGCGGCCCGGCCACCACCAGCCGTGCATGGTGAAGGCGAGGAAGGTGGCGACCAACCAGCCGGCCAGTAGCGGCAGCGCGAGGGCGGCGGCACCCCGAGGGGGGCGAGCCACCAGCGCGGCCACCGCGGGAACCACGAGCAACCAGGCGGGTTGCCAGGCGACAAGGCCGAAGTCGCGGTCGACGAGCAGGCCCACCAGCCGCCAGGCGCGCTCCAGGTAGTTGGGATCTACTCCGATGACGGCGAACTCGCCGGTGTGCTCGAAGTGATCGCCGCTGGCGTAGACGGTCCAGCCGCCCCACACCAGGCGGTGCACGACGAGATAGAGCGCAGCGGTGCCGGCCAGTCCGGCGCCGAGGACGAGCACGTCGCTGCGTCGCCCGGCCCGCCACCAGCGCCACGCGGCCAGCCCGGCGAGCGCCGCGGCCACCGGGGTGTACTTCACCGACAGCCAGGGCAACGCGACCACGGCTGCGGCCAGCAGCGCGAGCTGCGGTCGTCGCGACGGACCGGTGACCGCGGCCACGCCCAGGAGACAGACCAGCGCGGCTGGCAGCTCGGGATAGAGCTGTTGGCCGTAGACCGCCAGTGGCGCTGAGGCGGCCGCGATCCCGACACCGGTGACGGCCAGCGACAGCGGCACGGCGAAGCGGCGCACCGCCGTCCACACCATCGTGGCGGCCAGCGCGCCGGCGAGCAGGGCGAGGGTGAGCTTGGCTCCCACCCAGCCACCGATCCCCGCCGGGGCCGCGAGCAGCAACGGCAGGAGCGGATCGTGCGGGCTGACCTGCCTGCCCCCGGCCAGCATCAGGGTCTCCACCGGCGGCGCGATGTCGGCGAAGTCCCGCCAACGCCGCTCGGCGAGCTCGTCGGAGATGTCCAGGTTGCCGTCCTGCGCCAGTGACAGCGCGGTGAACAGGTACTGCGGCTCGTCCACGGCCAGGTGCGCGCCGGGCATCGAGGCCACTCCGATGCCCAAGGCTGCGGCCAGTACGGCGAGCAGCGCGACGGCCGCCATCGCCGCCGACAGCCGATGTGGAACAGGATCGGACCGCAGGGGAGCGGGTGTCACCGGGGCGGGCATCAGGGCGAAGCGGGCTCGCTGCGGCGCAGCGCCGGTGTGGCCGCGACCTGGCGGGCCACGAGGTCGGCAAGGTCGGTCCGGGGTACCCATCCGAGTGCCCGACGTAGCGTATCGGTGTCGGCCAGCGTGTGGGTGACCTCGGCTGGATGTGCCATGGTCAGTTCGGTGCGCATCTCGACGCCCACCACGGCGCACACTGTCTCGGCGAGCTCCTGCAGCGTGTGGCCTACTCCGGTACCCACGTTGAGCAGGCCGCACACCCCACGGTCGGCAAGGTCCAGCAGTGCCTGCACCACATCCCGGACGTCGGTGATGTCGCGGGAGCGCTGCGGATTGCCCAGTAGCCTCAGTGGGCGGTCGCGACGGGCGGCGTCGATCCAGCGGGCCAGCGCCATGCCGGGCCGCTGCCCCTCACCGGCGACGGTGAACGGCCGCAGCACGGTCATCAGACCACCCGCCTGTACCCGAGCTCTGCAGAGCCCCTCGACGAGGAGCTTGCTCTGCGCGTAGCCACCACGGGGCCGCAACGCATCGGTCTCCGCGCTCGGCCTGCCCTGGCGGGTGCCACCGTAGACCGATGACGACGACGTCGCCAGGAGCCGGGTCCGCAGGGGCACTGCGGCCAGCACCGCGGCGGTGGCCAGCACATTGTCCCGGTAGCGGTGCTGAGCGACGTCCGGCCGCGGATCGCGGACGTCCGGGCAACCCGCGAGGTGGTAGACGACTCGCGCCTGCGCCAGGGCGGCACGTACCTCCAGGGCTGAGTCGAGCAGATCCGCGGTGATCGCTGTGGCTCCCGGGGGCGGCGTGAACGGACGGCGGTCGATGCCCACCACCGGCTCCCGCCGGGCGAGCGTCGCCAGGAGAACGCTGCCGATGAATCCCGCCGCGCCGGTGACCACAGCGACCATTTCGCTCCTACTGGCAGATATCCATCATGAGATTAGGCTCACGATACACACGAACGGGTGACGGTGAAAGGAGATCGTTATGGTGTCATTACGCCGGGTGCGCTTCGTTGTCGGGCTCGTCGTACTCATTGTCGCGGTCGGCTACCTCATTCAGGTGGTCGAGAGTCGCGCACTCGGTGAGGTGGTAAAGGCCGTGGCGGCCAGCCCCCTTCCGCTGGCCACTGCGCTTGCCTGCTACGCCGCCGCCTTCCTGTTGCGTTCCTGGGCGTGGCGGGTCACCTTGCCCGGGCTGGGGCTGGGCCAGTCCTGGGCGGCGTTGCATGTCAGCCTGCTGGGCAATCACGTCCTGCCGCTGCGCCTCGGGGAGGTGCTGCGGGTGACCAGTGTGCTGCGGCGCACCCCGCTGGCGGCTCAGCCGGTGATCGCCTCCGCGGTGACCTTGCGCGCGGCGGACCTGCTCGCTGTGCTGGGGTTGGCGCTGCTCGCGGTACCCGGGCTGGTCACGGGATTGGTGGGTTCCTGGTGGTGGGTGGCTGTGGTGGGGATCGGCGCAGTGGTGGCGCTGGGGGTGGGCTGGTCGTGGCGACTGGTCCGGGGTGGAGCGTCGGTGCGGTTACCGACGCTGTCCGTCGGGATGGCGGTGCTGCTGGCGTGGGTACTCGAATCGGTGGTGATCCTGCAGGTCACCGCGCTGGCCGGCTACCCCGTCGGGTTGGCCGAGGCGGTCGCCGTCACGGCGGTGACCATCGCCGTGCAGGCGGTTGCCGTCGTCCCCGGGGGGTTGGGCAGCTATGAGGCGGCTGCGACGGCCGCGCTGGTGGCGCTGGGAGTGCCTGCCGGGCCGGCGTTCGCCATCGCGCTGACCACCCATGCGGTGAAGACCGGGTATGCCCTGTTACTGGGTGGCGTCGCGCTGCTGGTCCCGGAGCCGACCTTCTGGGGGCGGCTGCGGTTGCCCCGGCAGTTGCCGCGGCGGCCCCCCCGGGGTCCGGTGTCATCGGACGCGCCGGTGGTGGTCTTCATGCCGGCGCACAACGAGGAGGCGACGGTCGGTGCGGTGGTTTCCGGACTGCCCCGTCAAGTGCATGGCCACTCCATGATCGTGCTGGTGGTCGACGACGGGTCCACCGACGCCTCGGCGGAGCGGGCGGGTGCTGCCGGTGCGGTGGTACTCCGTCAACCGCGCAACCTCGGCCTCGGCGCCGCGGTGCGCCGTGGGCTCGCCGAGGCGGTGATCCACCGGCCCGCCGCCGTGCTCTACCTGGATGCCGACGGAGAGTACCGGCCTGCCGATGCCGCCGCCGTGCTGGAGCCGGTGCTGAGCGGGGCGGCCGACTATGTGGTGGGCTCCCGCTTCGCGGGGCGAATCGAGCGGATGCTGCCGCACCGCAGGGTGGGCAACCGGGTGCTCACCGGCTGGGTGCGCTGGCTGACCCGCCGCCGCGACATCACCGATGGTCAGAGCGGCTACCGGGCCTTCTCTCCCGAGGCGGCGGCCGACGCGGAGATCGTGCACGACTACAACTACGCCCAGGTGCTCACCTTGGACCTGCTGGCCAAGGGCTACCGCTACGCGGAGGTCCCGATCGACTACTCCTTCCGCGACAGCGGCACCTCTTTCGTCCGGCTCGGCCGCTATCTGCGCAAGGTCATCCCTGCCGTGCACCGCGAACTCAACGCCGACCGCGTCGCCGCGGCCGTCGAGTGAACGCAGCCCTTCACCCGGTGATCCCGCACCTCAGGCGTTTCCGAGCGGCCCCGTATTCGGGGCAGCAGCTCAATCAGCTCCTCGTCCGCCGCCACCGGCAGGTCCGCCGGTGCACACGCCACGTCGCGCGGGGGCGTCGTGGCCCGCTCGTCAGCCGGCACCTGCCGTACCCGGTCGAGGGTGACCAGCCCGGCCAGCGCCGCCACGATCAGCGGCCCGGCGCCCGCGTCGCTGGCGCGTGCGGTCCCGGCCGGAAACAGATGCCGATGACTATCTCAAGAAGTGGTCCGAAGACGACTCAGCACCCTGGGTGGCCCCGTGAGTGGCGTTGAGCGCTATAACACTGTTACCCACTCACGACCTAGTCTTCTACCACGTGATCGGCGAAGCGGCGGCGGGCGGCGGACCAGGCGGTGGCATCCCAGTGGCCGTCGCCGAGCGCGTCCACCGCGTCGTTGGCCATCGTGATCGCGTGGTGGGTGTTGTCGTGCACGAACAGGCCGAGCCGGCCGAAGCTGGTGACCCGGGGCAGCGTCGCCGCCCAGGTGTCCAGGCCGGTCAGATGCTCGGCGTACCCGATCTCGTAGACCGGATACACGGTGCGCAACCGCCGTGTCACCACCTCCCCGCCCCGAACCGGCGGAAGACCGACCCGGTCCAGTGTGTCGGCGACCATGTCGGCGAGAGCTCCGTCCTCGGCACTCCACCACCGGTCACCGAACTGGCACGGCACCTCGCAGCACAGCACTGTGTGATCAACGGGATCCTGCGAGGACTGGCGGTAGTTGGCCGGTTCGGAGATCCGGCTCACCGGGGTGTCCGGACCGGGTAGGTAGTGCGCGTCGAACGTCGTCCAGGGACGGCCCTCGTGGACCAGGTAGAGCAGCACCATCGAGCGGAACCGCAGCGCCGCAGCGGCGGCCACCGCACCGGCCGGTGGCTGATGCCGACCTGAGGTGACGATTCGAGCCAACACCGGGAGCGGAATGGTGGTGAACAGGTGCCCGGCGGTGAGCTCCGTCCCGTCCCGAGTGCGCACCGTGACCCCGTCCTCGTTCGCACACACCTGGTCGACCTCGGTGTCCAGCCGTAGCTGCGCTCCGGTGTCGACGGCCGCGCCGGCCAGCGCCTCGACGATCTGGCCGAATCCCCGGCGCGGGTAGTAGAAGATCCGTCCCTGCCCGCCACCACCCCGGCGCAGCATCCGATGCGCGATCTTCCACGGGGTGTCCGCGCTGACCCGGCGACGGGCCTGCTCGGCGTCGATCTGCGAGCCGGGCAGGCCCCACAGCTTCACCGCGTACGGAGCGTAGAGGGCCTCGTAGAGGGTGGGGCCCAGGCTGGCGCGCAAGGTGTCGGAGTAGCTGCCCGGCTCCCGGCTTCTGCGCAGCGGCTCGGTGAGCGTGTCGGCGGCGATGCGGACCAGCATTCCCGTGGGCAGTGCCCGCAGGAGTTCGGCGGGTCGCAGCGGGAATCCGACCCAGTGCTCAGCGACTCGTAGACGGCCATTCCGTGGCCGGCGCTGAAGGTCCGCACCCAGCAGCTCACGCAGATCGGCCAGGACCGAGGGAGGGGTGGCGGGGTGCAGCCGATGGCTGCCGTGGTCCACCCGCACCCCGGCGACATCGAAACTCGCCGCCATTCCCCCGACGGCGGAGGCCTGCTCCACCACGATCGTGGACAGCCCCGCCCGCGCCGCCCGCCACGCTGCCGCCAACCCTGCCGGGCCGGCACCCAGGACAATGAGGTCTGCGCAGGCCAACACGTCGGAGACCCTACTATTCTCAGGATACGGGAGTGCCTCGTGCGTTGTTGACGGTGCGGGTGCGAGCCGGTTAACGTCGGCGATGTGTTGATCCCCATCGTCCTTGTAGTGAGCAGGCGCGTCGCCTGAAGAGCAACGAGTCGTCGACGCGCCAACCCTCGCCTCTAGCCCACTTGGGCAGCGAGGGTTTTTTTGTGCCCGGGACGAAAGAACCACGAGCTGAGGCAGGACCATGACCATCGTGACCCCGCGAGAAGTGCCGACCCAGGCACCTCCGCCCAAACCGGCACCACCCACTGGAGCATCGGTTCGCGTTACCGGCGCTCAGGCCCTGGTACGCGCTCTTGAAGAAGTCGGGTGTGAGGCGGTGTTCGGCATTCCCGGCGGCACCATCCTGCCTGCGTATGATCCGCTGCTCGACTCCACGAGGGTCCGCCATGTGCTGGTGCGCCACGAGCAGGGCGCCGGACATGCCGCGGCCGGTTACGCGCAGGCCACCGGGCGAGTCGGCGTGTGCATGGCGACATCCGGCCCCGGTGCGACGAACCTGGTCACGCCCATCGCCGACGCGTATATGGACTCGGTGCCAGTGGTGGCGATCACCGGTCAGCAGACCAGGGCACTGATCGGAACCGACGCCTTTCAGGAGGCGGACATCACCGGTATCACCTTGCCGATCACCAAACACAACATGCTGGTGAAGGACCCGGCCGACATTCCGCGCGCGATCGCGGAAGCCTTCCATCTGGCTTCCACCGGCCGTCCCGGGCCCGTTCTGGTGGACATCCCCAAGGACGTGCTCCAGGAGCTGACCTACTTCTCCTGGCCCCCCGAGCTGCAACTACCCGGTTACCGGCCGACCACTCGGCCGCACGGCAAGCAGATCCGGGAGGCCGCGCGGCTGATCGCCGCCGCGCACCGCCCCGTGCTCTATGTCGGTGGCGGTGTTCTCAAGGCGGATGCCACCGCCTTGCTGCGGGAGCTCGCCGAGCTCACCGGCGCGCCGGTGGTGACCACCCTGATGGCCCGCGGTGCCTTCCCCGATTCGCATCCTCAGCACCTGGGTATGCCGGGCATGCACGGCACGGTGGCCGCGGTCGCCGCGATGCAGCGCTCCGACCTGCTGATCACGCTGGGCGCTCGGTTCGACGACCGGGTCACCGGGCAGCTGTCCTCGTTCGCCCCGGACGCGCTGGTCGTGCACGCCGACATCGATCCCGCCGAGATCTCCAAGAACCGCCACGCCGACGTGCCCATCGTCGGTGACTGCGGCGAGGTGATCGGCGAGCTGATCACCGCGGTGCGGACCGAGTTCGCCTCCGGCCGCCCGGACCTGGTGCCCTGGTGGGCGCTGCTGGAGAACTGGCGCACGACGTTCCCGCTGGGTTACGACCGCCCCGCGGACGGGATGCTGTCTCCGCAGTACGCCATCTCGCGGATCGGCACCCTGGTCGGCCCGGACGCGATCTACACCGCAGGGGTTGGCCAGCACCAGATGTGGGCGGCGCAGTTCATTCGCTACGAGCATCCCCGCACCTGGATCAACTCCGGCGGCTTGGGCACGATGGGCTTCGCGGTACCGGCGGCGATGGGCGCCAAGCTCGGCCGGCCCGACCGGGCGGTCTGGGCCATCGACGGTGACGGATGTTTCCAGATGACCAATCAGGAACTCGCCACCTGCGCCATCGAGAGGATCCCGATCAAGGTAGCCGTGATCAACAACGGTAATCTCGGTATGGTCCGGCAGTGGCAGAACCTCTTCTATTCCCAGCGTTACTCGCAGACCGACCTCGGGACCCACTCCCGCATCCCGGACTTCGTGAAGCTCGCCGAGGCGCTGGGCTGTGTCGGACTTCGCTGTGAGACCGAGGACGAGGTGGACGGGGCCATCAAGCAGGCGATGGCCATCGACGACCGGCCGGTCGTGATCGATTTCGTAGTGGGCAAGGACGCGCAGGTGTGGCCGATGGTCGCCGCGGGCACCGGCAATGACCAGATCATGGCCGCGCACAACATCCGCCCGTTGTTCGAGGAGGACGGGTCATGAGGTCCCAACACACGTTGTCGGTGCTGGTGGAGAACAAGCCCGGGGTGCTGGCCCGGGTGGCGGGGCTGTTCAGCCGGCGCGGGTTCAACATCCACTCATTGGCGGTCGGTCCGACCGAGAGCCCCGACATCTCGCGGATGACCATCGTGGTCGCCGTCGACGAGCTGCCGCTGGAGCAGGTCACCAAACAGCTCAACAAGTTGATCAACGTTATCAAGATCGTCGAGCTTGACCCGGCCATGGCGGTGCAGCGCGAGTTGTTGTTGGTGAAGGTCCGGGCCGATTCCACGGTGCGCTCGCAGGTGCTCGAGACCGTCCAGCTGTTCCGGGCCAAGGTGATCGACGTGTCCCCGGAGGCGCTCACTGTGGAGGCCACCGGGACCGGGGACAAGCTCGATGCGTTGCTGCGGATGCTGGAGCCTTACGGCATCCGCGAGATGGTGCAGTCCGGCGTGGTCGCGATCGGGCGCGGGCCACGGGCGATCGCGGCCAGCCCGATCCGTTAGCACCCCAATCCTCAACCACCCCGATTCTCAACCACACAGACTCTCGACCACCCCGATTCTGACCACACTGAACAAGCAGGAGGGGACCAACCCATGAGCGTAGAGATCTACTACGACGACGATGCCGATCTGTCGATCATCGCGGGCCGCAAGGTTGCCGTGATCGGCTACGGCAGCCAGGGACATGCCCACGCGCTGAGCCTGCGCGACTCAGGCGTCGACGTCCGCGTCGGCCTCCCGGAGGCATCGAAGTCCCGCGAGAAGGCATCCGACGAGGGACTGCCGGTAGTGACACCCGCGCAGGCGGCGGCTGACGCCGACGTCATCATGATCCTCGCGCCGGACACCAAGCAACGCACGATCTACGCCGAGGACATCGCGCCGAACCTAAGCTCAGGTGATGCGCTGTTCTTCGGGCACGGCTTCAACATCCGGTACGACCTGATCAAGCCGCCGTCCGATGTGGACGTCGCGATGGTGGCGCCCAAGGGGCCCGGGCACCTGGTGCGCAGGCAGTTCGTCGACGGCAAGGGCGTGCCGTGCCTGATCGCGGTCGAGCAGGACCCCACCGGCGGTGCCCAGGCGCTGGCCCTGTCCTATGCCAAGGCGATCGGCGGCACCCGCGCCGGGGTGATCAAGACCACCTTCACCGAGGAGACCGAGACCGACCTGTTCGGTGAGCAGACGGTGCTCTGCGGCGGCACGACCGCGCTGGTGCAGGCCGGGTTCGAGGTGCTCACCGAGGCCGGTTACGCCCCCGAGATCGCGTACTTCGAGTGTCTGCACGAGCTCAAACTCATCGTCGACCTGATGTATGAGGGCGGAATCTCCCGGATGCGCTACTCGATCTCCGACACCGCTGAGTACGGGGACCTCACCCGTGGCCCACGAGTGATCACGCCCGGGGTCAAGGACGAGATGCGCCGGATCCTGTCCGAGATCCAGGACGGCAGCTTCGCCCGGGAATGGGTCGCCGAGGACGACAACGGCCGCCCGAACTACACCAAGCTGCGCGCCGAGGGCGAGCAGCACCCCATCGAGCAGGTCGGCACTCGCCTGCGCGGCCTGATGTCCTGGGTGGACCGCCCCCTCACCGACACCGCCTGAAGGGCTCGTGAGTGCGTAACGGTGTTCTGGCACTCAATGCCACTCACGATCGCGGTGACTCATGCGGCGGACGATTCGGGATCGTCCGCACGGTGTCATATTTGTTCTGCTGACCGGGCGTCCACTTCAGATGATCACAGAGACCGAGCAGGTGATGCGAGCCTTGGACGATGTGGCCAGGCCCTGACCTGCCGAAAGTTATCAGCGGGCCAAGGTCACCACCGCGCCACGCTGCTGCGGTAAGTCCCTGAAGAGGGGTACGGGCCGTCGTCTCAATGAACGCGCAAGTGCTGTGCTTGCTGGACGCCGCCGATGAGTTCATGGGTCCAATGCCGCTGAGTCAGGTGGCATTGCGGTCGGTACATCACCTGTTTCGCCGGGCGGGGATGTGGATCCGGTAGGCAGGCGCCGGGGGTGGCAACTTCGGTAGAAAAGTTGTCACCCCCGGCACCTCCGCACGCTGCAACAGCCTCACCCCCGAGGTAACAAAGAGTAATCAGCGCATTCTTGTCGGGTGCTGGTGGTGCAGTCAGTGGATCATGAGGTGCGGGCGGGACGCGGTGGCCGTACCGGGCCGCCGGTCCGCCCCGTGCCGGGCAGCTGAAGCGGGCCGCCGCTGCACTGCACGATCTCCGGATGACCAGGATGGTCTTGATTGGGACGTCCAAGCCGTCCTCGATCGCCTCGCTAACCAAGGCGCCCTCACCTGCCATCCCCCGGACCACAGGACTCTGCCGCCCGACTCCACTCGGCCCCCGGGAGAGAACTCTAGAGAAATAGGACCTGTGTCCCAGCCGATCGCAGTAGGCTACGTACTGCGATCGAATGCCTACCGTCCGCAGGGGATCATGCCCGGCCTGTCGGGCGCGATCAGCCGGTGATGTATCGGAGGGGGAGATGACGGCAACACGTCGACGGGTCGTTGCGATGAGCACGGCCCTGCTGTTCATGCTCGTCATCGGGGTGTTCTTTCTCCTCCGGCTCGCGACGGGCGCTCCCACGAATGGCAACGTCCCGCCGACTGCCTCCCCTGCTGACCCGACGCTAGTGACCGGTGATCGCGGCCCGGCTGCCGAGGACAACACCCGGACCGACAGTGATCGTGGTAACCCCGGTGATCATGGTAACCCCGATCTCCGGGACGACAGCAACACCCGGACAACCGATCCCGGGACACAGCCTCCGCCTCCCGGTCTCCGGGACGGCAGGGACACCCGGACAACTGATCCCGGGACCCAGCCTCCACGCCCAGCAGTACCGTTGAGCTCCGTTGGTGGCATCGGCCCACGGGTGTACGTCCCTGCTGGTCCCTTCATGGCCACCTGGTACGTGAATGACCCTTTCTCCGTACAGGTGAGGCTGGTAGACCTAAATTTCAGTCAGCCAGGAAATGAGATGGTCCTCATCGCCCCTGCAGGCGGAGATGTGAAGAACTGCTACCGCGATACAGTTGAGCCAGGGGAGACTGGTCGCCTTTGTGGCGTGTACGTCAGTGCCTCGGAATCTGCAGAAGCTGGTCGTTACCAGGGGGAGTTGGAGCTGGTATTCGAGGCGACATGTACCACGAAAACTGGATTACCATGCCAAAAACTGTCCGAGCAGTACGCTCCATCCCCGGATAATCCAATCAATGTTATTTGGAGTGAATATCTCACTGTAAATGTAGAGGCTTTCGATGACCCCGAATCACCCTCGCCTACGACTGAACCGCCCTCGCCTACCTCTGAGTCGCCCTCACCTGCGATTGAGCCGCCCTCGTCTACGGTTGAGTCGACGCCGTGAGCGACCACCGGCACGGCAGACCGGCGGTCAAGTCGGCGATCAAGGAAATGCGGAAGCGGAAGGCCCGCTGGTCCTGCTCCGCGGACTCGTCAATGTCCTTGGACCGACCACCTTTCTCACGGCTCTGTTAGTCTATTTCGGTTATGTAGGGACGCGTGCACGGTTCGAGTACTTCGGGGTATATCTGAGCATGGTGGATCTGCCCACCCAGGACCTGCTCCTGCTTGGGCTTGAGGTTATCTACGTGCCCGCATTGGTGATCTTCCTCAGTGTCTTGGTCGTGGGCGGAGTGCATGCCGCAGTCTCGTGGTTGCTGACCTCAGATGCCCGTGAGCTGACCTGGTCGGTGGCCGGCTTGGTAGCTGTGGTGGGCCTCCTTCTCGTCGGCCGCGCGTTGGTAGGGATCCTCGTTCCGGCTGTCGTGGACACTGAGACTCCCCCGGGTCAGACCCCGCTTGCGCTGGCCCTTGGGCCGGTTTTCCTTGCCTATGGCATGTGGATCGCGGTGAGGTTGTGGAGTGCCCGGGAGTCCGAATCCACCGGGTCGAATATGTTCATACGCTGGTACGCCACACCCACCGCGCGGGCGCTGCGTCGGATCGGTGTGGTCTCGGTACTGGGAATCTTCATCGTAGGGCTTTTTTGGGCGTTCAATAGCTTCGCCTTGATATTCGGCGCGGGCCGTGCTTACCAGGATGCGTTAATCTTCAGGGAGAAGCCTGAAGTCGTCCTCGATGTGCGTGAGCGGCTGCAGGACGTGCCGCCCGGCGTAATCGAGATCGACCTCGGCCAGGCCGGCGGCGAAGATTTTCGATATCGCTACCGAAACTTACGTCTGCTCATCGAGTCCGGTGGCAGACTTTTTCTCATTCCTGAGCATTGGACACGGACGGGACGGACGATTGTCATGCCCTACGACAGTAATATAAGAATCCAACTTATCCCGGCGCCGACAATGTATGAGAAACCGTCGTAGGTTTTCACTGTCCCGGCCAGTGTTGGACCAGGGATTAACTACTCAACAGTCGTTGGGTGGAAAGTGATAATCACGACTCGCTACAGTACGTGATCATCGAGTTGTTCCATTGCCTGACTGCTGTGTGCTGTTGGCGGCCGAGCAAAAGCACGGCGTGGGCTGGTCGTCCGAGACCGACAGCGAACCACACCATGATCCATTCAGTGACTGGCCACACCTATCAGGTATGTCATTGTTGACTGTACTGTTTTGCTCATGGTGACATGTGAGACGCGGGAGTCGGCGTTGGCCCGGTTGGGACGGGCGCTGGCCGATCCGACCCGCTGCCGGATTTTGCTGGCGTTGCTGGACGGCGTGCACTATCCCGGTCAGCTGGCCACTCGCCTGGAGTTGACCCGATCCAACGTCTCCAACCACCTGTCCTGCCTGCGCGGCTGCGGTTTGGTGGTGGCGACCTACGAGGGCAGGCAGGTCCGGTATGCGCTGGCCGACCCGCACCTGGCCCGCGCGCTCGGCGAGTTGGTGCAGGTGGTGCTCGCGGTCGAACCGACCGAACAGTGTGTCGAGGACCAGTCGGGCCCCGGCGCGATTACCCCGCCGACCGCGAAGGGGGTGGTGTCATGAGTCGCGAGTCCGGGGCCCACCGCGAAGCGCCGGCTGAAGCCGGGTACGCCGGTGACTGTTGTGCCGCACCGGCCGAGGTCGTTCCGGTCACTGAAACAGCCGTCACCCGCACGGTGTCCTGGCAACGCCGGGCGGTGTTGGGGCGGCGGGTGCGGCTACTGGTCGCGGCGACGATCACCTACAACGTCATCGAGGCCATCATCGCCATCTCCGCGGGTACGCAGGTCTCCTCCACCGCGTTGATCGGATTCGGGCTGGACTCGGTGATCGAGGTCGCTTCCGCCGCGGCGGTGGCCTGGCAGTTCTCCGGTGCTGATCCCCAAGCCCGGGAGCGCACCGCGTTGACCGTGATCGCGGTGTCGTTCTTCGTGCTGGCCGCCTATGTGACGGTCGAGTCTATCCGGGCGTTGGCCGGGGCCGCCTCCGCCGAGCACTCCACGGTCGGGATCGTGCTGGCGTCGGTGTCGCTGGCGGTCATGCCACTGCTGTCGTACGCGCAGCGCCGCACCGGCCGTGAGCTCGGCTCAGTCAGTGCGGTCGCCGACTCCCAACAAACCCTGCTGTGCACTTACCTGTCTGGCGTACTTCTGGTCGGACTGTTGCTCAACAGCCTGCTCGGCTGGTCCTTCGCCGATCCGATCGCCGCGCTGGTCATTGCCGCGGTCGCGGTCCGGGAGGGCCGTGCAGCCTGGCGTGGCGACTCCTGCTGCTGATCAGGAGTAGTAAAGCGGGCTCAATCCTGATGCCGAGCGATACCATCAAGCGGGTCAAGAGGAGCTGCCATGTCAATGCGTCAGTTCGATACCACCGCTGCACCGGTGGTGCGAGGCCTCCCCGAGCGGCAGATGGCCGGCGGTAAGTCTGTGATCTCTGCGACCGTGACGCCGAAAGCAGCCGACTGCGACGGACTGTCTCCGATCGCCTCGAGGATCGGTGTCCTGCCTGTACCGGCCCAAGCGGCGACGCTGAGCCGGCTCGACGGTGGTCGGCTGGACCGAGCGGGCACCGTGCTGTTGCGGTTGCAGCGCCAGCACGGCAACCGCTATGTACAGCGGCTCGTTGAGCACGTCCAAAGGCATGCCGACGGGCCGCAGCGCGATCAAGACGAGGTCGGGGCGGGCGAGCAGGTGCGGTCGACACTGCGGTCCGGGGGTGCCCCGCTGGATCCGTCGTTCCGGACCACAGCGGAGTCGTTCCTCGGCGCCGACCTTTCCCAGGTCCGGGTGCATACCGGCGCCGCCGCCGCGGAATCGGCTAGAGCGGTGCAGGCGCACGCTTATACCAGCGGCGCGCACGTCGTGTTCGACCAAGGCATGTACGACACCCGCTCCCCGGCCGGGCGGAGTCGTCTCATGCACGAGCTGGCCCACGTGGTGCAGCAGCGGCGAGGGCCGGTGGCGGGCACTCGCAGCGCGAGCGGACTGTCGCTCAGCGATCCCTCCGATCGGTTCGAACGGGAGGCCAGTCAGATGGGGGCCGCGTTCGCCTCGGCGGCGACGCCGCAGGTGGAGGGGGAGGATATGCATCACGGGGTGCTGGGTCGCAGTGTTGTGGGTCGTAAGCTGTCCGCCTCGTAGCGCTTGCCCGGCATCGCGTTCAGATCTGCATCGGCGCCGGTGTCCATTCACCGCTTCAAGATTCCGGAGGGCGGCAAGCCCTTCCACTCCGGTGCATATGGAGAGGGTCAACTCTATCTGGCGGGAACTCACAAGTTGTCGTTCCAGTCGTGCTGTGGAGGGAAGGGAGGATACGACGTGGTCGGAATCCCACGTCACGGTCTTTCCTCGCTGGAAGGTGGGGATCAGGCCGATAATTTCCATGTCACTCTTGTCCTCACGCCGAACGAAGGCAAGGAAGGAACGGGCCTTAAGCAGAAGCAGGCGGAGAAAGCAGAGAAGGTCAAAGAGGAGTCCGCTGCAGCAGCTCGTTTCAAAGGCTTCCTGGCCGAACGAACGGCGGCGAGGTTCGACACGAGCGGCGGGTCATGGCGGAGTGGCGGTGGAACCCCCGTCGCGAAAGATGTCTCCGTTCACTTCCACGGCGACGAGGAGGGTCTGTACAAAACGACTTCGATGCCAAGTTCGGACGTAGGTCGGACTTCAACACCAAAGAAAACTACTACAAACTCTTCGGTGGGGCGAGGGCGATCACAAAATTATTTGTCGACGAATATCTGAGCTAGCAGTTCGCGCGCCTCTGGCCAATATCCGATGTGGTGAGTCGCGGTCCACACTCGATCACTCAAGAGGCGGCACCGAGGACGCTGTGCGGTTATGATCGGCGATGAGGGTGGGAGTTGCGGAGTGTGCTTGCCGTTCCCGCTGGACTATCCACTCCCCGACATCCACTAAACTGCCGTGCTCGTGAACAACTGCCACCACACCACCCAGGGCAACGGCAAGATCACTTATTGTTTTGCAATCGTGACGCTGAGTTGCGAGCTGGAGATGAGCTCCAACGTCTGAACACCCTGCTCAGAGCACAGTTTTTGTTGATCGACTCGATCGAACCCGATCGTCAATACCTCATCCGCCGTACGATCGACGGCAAAGAACTCGCCTTCTACCGGTGTTATAATCCGAACCAGGCCGAGTTCGGCGAACTCGTCCACGTGGTCGGTGCCCGCTGGACGATCGCAGAGTGCTTCGGAGCGAGTAAGAACGAAACAGGACTCGACAACTACCAGGTTCGTACCCGGAACGCCTGGCACCGTCACCTCACCTTTTCCGTCCTCGCTCATACCTTCCTCGCGGTGACGGCATTCAAAACGAGAAAAAGTGGCCGCATCCCGACTCCGAGACGATCTAAAACACCAGGAACTCGCGTCGGCACGGCAACACCTCATACCACTATCCCGCACCGAAACCCGCCACCTCTTGCCTGTGAACCAACAAGATCAACAGACCGTCACCCACGGGACCGCGATGGTCGAACTGGCACCGCCATCACCAAACCAACGTCCACGCCGACATCCCTCCCGGTGGCCGAGGCCACCTTTGGTGCCAGGCGTCCGTGCTGAGCGAACAAACTCACGGGGGGCGGATGCTACCGCACACGCTGGACGGACGTGTCCTGGGACCGACGCTGTCACTCCGGAACTGTTCCCATCAAGGTGGTCGTGTGGTCTGGTGATGGGGCTGTTCAAGGACCACGGTCCGGAGTGCTCGGCAGATCCGTAGTGGGTCTTCCGTCCTGGCCGCGTGGCGGGAATAGTTTGGGAGCGTGACCACGACATGGGAGACCCCGTCCGCCGTGGAGACGACCAATGCCCTCCTCGATGCGCTGGATGCGTTGTTGCCTGAGGTCGCTGAGCGCGCGATCGAGGCGGAACGGCTCCGAACGATGCCGCGGGGGCTGGTGGCCCGGGTAGAGGCGGCCGGTTTGTTCCGGATGCTGCGGGTGCGAGCGATCGGTGGACTCGAGGTCGATCCGCCGACCGTGGTCGACGTCGTCGAGCGCCTTGCGTACGCCGACGCGTCGGCGGCGTGGACGGTGCTGATCGGTGCCACGGCGAACGCGTTCTTCGGCTGGCTCGACCCGGATATGGCGCGGGAGATGCTCAACGCATGCCCAAACGCCTCGTCCACGTGCGTGCTCGCGCCCGGTGGCGCGGCCGTACCCGACGGATCGGACGGATTCACCGTCAGTGGACGGTGGGGGTTCAACAGTGGGATCGCCCACTCCGCATGGCGGCAGGTCGGGGTCATCGTCCACGACGCCGACGGCCCCCGGACGGACGAGTCCGGCGCGCCGGACATGCGCATCGTCTTTGTCCCCGCAGCCGAGGGCGAGGTGCGCGACACGTGGGAGGTGATGGGCCTGCGTGGCACCGGCAGCCACGATCTGGTCCTCGAGGGGGTGTCCGTGCCGGCCGAACGAATGATCACTATCGCGAGCGATAATCGGCACGACGGCGCCTACGCGCGGCTGCCGCTGTTCAGCCT
>JBOHHD010000039.1:0-3738 GCA_050700515.1 Pseudonocardiaceae bacterium | reverse complement strand
CCTCTATTGTCGACCCTCGGACACGCATGGTCGTCGCTGGCTGGTCGACGCGAATCTCATATTCCATGATTAACACTTACGCGCAAGTCGTTGCAGAGACGGATGCCCTCGGGTTTGAGAAGCTCGTCGAACTCGATGACACGGATATAGCGCGTCTGGTCCGACCGCTCGGCCTGCCAGCCGCACGAATCGGTTACTTTCGCTCGCTGGTGGACTTTGTGGACCACGAGCTGGGCGGTGTGCTCGATGCCGATCCCGACAGGGTTATCCAGCAATTCGCAGCACAGGTACGTCAAGCATCATTCAAGGTGGCGCAGTGTGCGGTGCTTTACGCTCGCGGTTACCACTGCGGGATCATCCCGGTGGACTCGGGTATGGTCACTAAGCTGGGGCCAGCTCTCGGCGTGACCTTACCCCGTGGCTCGGTGGCGCACGAAGCCCTGCGCCGGTTGCTACAGCATTGCGTGACCGACCGATCCCACGATTATCGCCGGCTGATCGATCGGAACGGGTATAGAATCAATATTCCGAAAACTGCCGAACCCACCTGGTGGATGCATCTCGTACTCATCTACTTCAAGCGGTTGCACCTCAACCGACCCGGTACAGGAGTATGCCCGCAGCGTCCGATGTGTGTCGATGTGATCGACTGTTTGCATGCCCAGCGGTAGGCTCAGGTGAATTCCCCGAGGGACAGTTTTCGATGAGCCGGCTCGGCGTGGTGGGCAACATTTCGATCGACCGCAGTTATCGGACTGGGCTCCCGGGTTTCCTCGGTATCGGCGGGGCGGCGCTGCACGTTGCACTCGCTGCGGCACGTGCCGGTCTCGCGTCCCGACCTTTGTCGATAATGGGCGATGATTTAGACGTGATCCGAAACGATCCGCGACTCGGCATTCTCGACTTGTCAGGGGTGCGAACCGTTGTCGGTAGATCTGCTGCTTTCACACTTAACTACGACTCCGGCGATGCACTTGTCAGAGCCGAGGCCGATTATGGCGCCTCGACGCAACTCACTGCCCATGCTCTCGAACAGATCCACGCCCGTAGTGATACTTCCTACCATGTTTGTTGTCGCCGTCCACTCGATATCGCCACGGTGCTCGGTGCTTTAGTGCAGTGGGCGATGCCGTTTAGTCTCGACTTCTTCCTGCCCAGCGCCGACGAGTCGATCGCAGCTGCGGAGAGCGCGTTGCCACTGGCGGACATGGTATTCACAAACGCTGCCGAATACGAGCTGCTTGCCGGTGTTGTTCCGGCTCGTGACCTACGAGAGGTACTCATCACCGACGGACCACGCCCGGCGCAGCTGATCCGCTCTGGCCGTTGCATCGCTCGGGTCGTACCACCGCGGGTAACGATCATTGACGTGACCGGTTCCGGAGACACTTTGGCCGGCACGTTCCTGGCCGCCAGGGCTCTTGGACTGGATGATGCAATCGCATTGGAGTGGGCGGTGCGGGCAGCCAGCGCTCACGCAGCTTCGCCCGCTTTCCGGCTCGACGGATAATGCCGAACCGCTGCCCCTGGCTAAGGAGCGAGTCCGTGTTCTATGTCGCGTATCGTCTGTTCGCCGCGCACGATCGTGCGCTCGGCGCCATGATTGCTCACCAACTCGGGACAGCAGTAGGGATGGATGAGGTGTTCCTCCCGTTCTGCGATACCGACGAGGAAGATCTCGTCGCCGCCGTCAAGGGGCGACGACTGTTCGAGCTGGACCGTCAGCGCCTGGCCAGCCTGGACGGCATGCTGGCGGTCCTGCACGGACCCAGTCTGGATGACGGCGTCTGTATGGAAATCGGCTACGCCTCAGCACTCGGCGTGCCTGTCGTCGTGCTTACCACGGACTTCCTGACCTACGGCGCCTCGGAGCACGGTCCAGCACTGTACTTCCCCGACTCCCTCGTCCAGGCTGTGGTGACCGAGATCGTCCGCGTCGAGCGCCTCGCGCCACCCGTCGAAACCGGAACCCGTTTCGAGGCGTTCCGAGATCGCAACTTCGACCAACTGGCCACTGCTGTGCGCATTGCGGTCGATCGACTCGTCAATCATGCTCGATCACCCTTGGAGGGCAGTTCCGCAGAGTCCGGGGCAGGACCTCTCGCTGTCTGTGAGCCCTCCCCATACGGAGTCGGCAGTGACTGGGAGCGAATCGTCCAGCTGCTTGAGAACCGTGGCTACCGCGTGCACCGGCCCCAGCGCCTTGGCGTTGCCGACCCGTTGGTTGCCGCGTGCGGCGACTGGAGTGAGCTGCTGGGCTGCCAGCTTCTCGTGGTCGATACCACCGGTCCGGAAACATCGTGCGGCGCCGCAATGATGATCGGCGGTGCGGCGGCGCTGGATCGGCGGATCATCGCCTGGCACCCGACTGCCTCGTGGACTTTCGCCCGCGGCCGGGAGCCGAACTGGCGCAATCTCATGATCCAGTACTCAACTCATGCCCGGATCGCAGATGTCCGATCGCTGGAAGCGCTGGTCTGACCATGGAACTCGGCGACATCCCTGCTTATCGAACGATCGTGCTGGAAGGCTGCGATGGTGTTGGCAAGAGCACCCTGGCCCACTGGCTGGCCTCCCGCCATGGGTTCGCCGTTGTCCATTCAGGGCGGACTCCGGATGGGGTCGATCTCACCGAGCGCTACCGAGAGATCTTGGCTCGGCCTGGACGACTCGCCCTCGATCGCAGTTTCGTCAGCGAGCTGGTCTACGGTCCGTTGCGCCGTGGCGGCAGCCGTCTCGCCGACACCGACGTAGGTGACTTGGCCGCCGCTGTCGCCCGCCGGGACGGTGTCCTGGTGCATCTGACCGCGCCTGCCGCGTCCATCCGCGCTCGCCTGCTTATCCGAGACGGCGCGGAAGCAGCGAGCCTCGACGACATCGAATCCCTCAGCACCGCCTACGAGCACGTGGTCAGTACTCTCGCTCCATACCTACCCGTCATCCGGATCGACACCCGATAAGACGACCGACACGCGCCGACTCCAGGGGGTCCCACGGTGGCCGGAACATCATCGATAGGCTGCCGCCGCAGTTGACCGGTCGTCCGTGCGGAGGAGTCTTGGAGATCAGGCAGGCCCAGCAGCTGGCCTGGGAGAACAAGATCGCCAAAGGGTTCAACACGAGCGATGTCCCGTTGGAGTTCATGCTCCTGCAGGGTGAGATCGCGGAGAGTTTTCAGGCATGGCGCCGAGCTCAACCCGACCTCGGCGAAGAGCTGGCCGATGTGGCCCTCTACGTGTTTGCGCTGGCCCAGATGAACGGTGTCGATCTCGACAGTGAGATCGAGCAGAAGATCGCTAAGAACGTTCGCCGTCAGTACCTACCCGACAGCCAAGGCGTGCTTGTCCGGGTCTCTGAAGTGTCCGTTTAGATTGCCCCGTTACTAAATTTATGAACGGTCAAGGGTTGATCAGTGGTGCCGGGGCGCGGTTGGTTTGTTCCGCGGTGAGGTGGTCAGGGTGTCGGTGAGGTGTTGGTGTAGGGGGGCGATGCCGGTGATGGAGTGGTGTCGGGGATCGGTGGTTTGTTGTTGTAGGTCGGTGAGCAGGTCTGTGATGCGCTGGGAGTGGACCGAACCGATGCCCTCGAGGGTGCCGGTCGCCACCGTGACTGCCTCGTCGGGGTCGCCCTGGGTGAGCAGCAGTGAGGAGAGCCTGAGTTCGACCAGTCCGCGATTGCGGGCTTTGTCGGTCGGGTAGGACGTGGCGGCTGTGTGCAGCAGCTCGACGGTGGTCGCGA
>JBOHHD010000038.1:0-20324 GCA_050700515.1 Pseudonocardiaceae bacterium | reverse complement strand
GCGCTGGATCCTTGGCCAAGCATGCGGTGATGAGCGAGAGTAGTGGCTGCGGACAACCTTCGAGGTTCGGATCCTCGTGTGCGATCCGGAACAGCACAGCGGCGCCGGGACCACCGCCGAACGGTGCGCGGCCGGTTGCGGCGAAGTAAGCCAAGCTGCCTAGCGAAAACACATCGAGGGCGGGGGTGAATTGCTGGCCAAGGGCCTGTTCGGGGGACATGAACTGCGGTGCGCCGATGTGCACGCCCGCGCGGGTCAGCGATGTGGCCTCCGCGGCGCAGACGATTCCGAAGTCGATCACCCGCGGTCCATCGGGAGCCAGGAGGACGTTGGATGGCTTCAGGTCACGGTGAATGACGCCACTGGCATGGATGGACTGGAGCGCCTCGGCAATCCATGCTGTCAACTTCTGCACGATATCGGTCGGCAGTGGTCCGTCCTCAGCGATCACTTGGGCCAACGATGGCCCCGCTACGAAAGCGGTAGCCAGCCACGGCTGCCTAGCGCCTGGGTCGGCGTCGACGAGCGGGGCGGTGTAGCGACTTTGTACCTGTCTCGCCGCCGTGACTTCCTGCTCGAACCTTCGCCGAAACTCGGGATCGCCGACGAGTTCTGGACGCACGACCTTGATAGCTAAGCGGAGGCCGTTCTGCATGGTTCCCAGGTAAACGTGCCCCATGCCACCCGAGCCCAGTCGGGCCAAAATCTGGTAACCACCGACTTCCCGGGGGTCCTCGGAAGTAAGTGGTTGGAAAACTTGGCCGGGGGTGAACGAACCAGGATGCATGGCGGGTTCCTCCTGCGTGCATGATCTTGTTTACTGCGGATCATGGTAGCGGTGTCGTTGCCCATTAGGAGTGCGATCAGACGATCACATTGCTGGAGGCGATACCTCAGCTGTCTGCCCCGGGGTACGGCCAGGGAACCACGGTAAGTATCCTAGCGCCCAGTTCCACCGAAGACCGCTGGTTTCCGTGCCGCCCGTCGGCGCGGACGAAGGCCCCGCGACAGCGGGCGGCCCGCGCAGGAGGACGAGGTCGTTTCGCGGCGCTGTCGTGCGCCGTGCTTGCCGCCCCGCGCCTGCTGCGCTGGGGCGTTCGTCGTCTCCGGGGCCGTGCAGCACATCCATGCCCACGACAGGAGGAGGCGACCCATGGCCCGACCGGACAAGGTTGACACCGTCGCCGAGATTGCGGACCGATTCCGCGGCTCCACCGCTGCGGTCATCACCGAGTACCGCGGCCTCTCCATGACGCAGCTGACCACGCTGCGTCGCTCGCTCGGCGCCGCAGCCACTTACCGGATCGCCAAGAACACCCTGATCTCGCGAGCCGCCCACGACGCGGGCGTGCAGGGTCTGGACGAACTGTTCATCGGCCCGACCGCGATCGCGTTCGTCCAGGGTGAGCCGGTCGACGCGGCCAAGGCGCTGCGTGATTTCGCCAAGGACAACCGCGCGCTGGTCATCAAGGGCGGCTACATGGACGGTCGCCCGCTGACCGTCGCCGAGGTGGCCCAGATCGCGGACCTGGAGTCCCGTGAAGTGCTGCTGGCCAAACTGGCCGGCGCGATGAAGAGCAATCTCTCCAAGGCCGCCGGGTTGTTCGCCGCCCCGGCCTCGAAGGTCGCCCGGCTCGCCGCGGCGTTGCAGGACAAGAGGTCCGCAATCGAGGGACCCGCAGGTCAGGAAGCCGCTGGCGAGCCTGCGCAGAGCTAGCCCGATCCCCGCGGTCGGCGCACGCCGTGTCCACCGCATTTCGGCACAAACGAGACTCCAGCACAACCAGAAGGAGACGCCATCATGGCGAAGCTGAGCACCGATGAGTTGCTCGACGCGTTCAAGGACATGACGCTGCTCGAGCTGAGTGATTTCGTGAAGAAGTTCGAGGAGACCTTCGAGGTCACCGCTGCTGCGCCGGTCGCGATGATGGCGGGTCCGGGTGCGGTCGGCGCCGAGGCCCCGCCCGCGGAGGAGAAGGACGAGTTCAACGTCGTCCTCGAGGCGGCCGGGGAGAAGAAGATTCAGGTCATCAAGGTGGTCCGGGAGATCGTCTCCGGCCTGGGTCTCAAGGAGGCCAAGGACCTCGTGGAGAGCGCCCCGAAGCCGTTGCTGGAGGGCGTGCCCAAGGACCAGGCCGAGGCCGCCATGACGAAGCTGAAGGATGCCGGCGCCAAGGTCAGCCTGACCTGACATCAGCTCGGTATGAAGGAGAGGCGGGTACCGGCCAGGTGCCCGCCCCTCGCACATCGAGTGCGACAGGGACTGGGCGTCGATACCGGTCATGGACTGATCTCCCGCCGGGCGTGGCGGGCCCCGCGGGTCGCGAGCTCGACGGTCGAGTGCAGTAGTTGTCGTAACGTGGTCAACGAGTACAGCTTCGCGTCGTCAACATGCGCTGTATCCGTATGGACGGGAGCACATGCCTGCAGGACCAGCTGCGTGACGGCTTCCTGCTTGGCCAGTAGTGCCGCCGCCGCCGCATCGCCTGCCGACCGCAACCCCCTCGTCGTGCTCACCCGCCGTGACGGGTCGGGAATGAATCCGATGACGCCGTCGATGACGACGCCACCGATGGCCTCGGTCGCAGTCTGCCGATCCACCGGTATCCGGAACAGGTCGGTGACCTGCATGACGACGGGGGTGGGTTGCAGCAGTGCCCGCAGAGCCACGACGGCTTCGGAGCCCAGCCCGGCCTGGCCGAATCGCGCGGCACACTGATCGACCGCCCCGATCACCGATCGGGCGAGCTGCTCGGCCACTTCGAGGAGCGCCGCGGTGAGCTTCTCGTCGTCGTGGTCACCCACCTGCGGGTCGATCATCGATGCCACAATGTTGGTGGTGCACCGGCTGACCGGGGCGCGGTAGGCATCGAAGACCGCTGCGATCTCCTGGGGCATCTGCCGTTCGAAGCGCTGCCGCTGGGCATGCGATCGTCGCTGTCTGTCCTGGGTTTGCACGGCCCGTTCGCGGGTGATCACTTCCTCCACCTCTGCCGACAGCTCACGCAAGGCGGTCGCCGCCCGGTGCAGCCGGGTGGCTCGTGGCCAGGGCATCTCGATGCGCTGCAGCCTGGCCAGCAGCGCCCGCAACTCGGGACCGCCGAACCGGGTGGGATCGGCCGTGGACGCTCGCGCGGAGACGATGACCACCTCGGGGTTCTGGATGTCGACGTTCCCGGCGAATTCGGTGATCCGGCGTCGGCAACAACCGGCCACCTGGTTCCGGAAGGCGGTCCAGGACTCCGGTGTGTCGTCCGACAGGAAGGCGTTGACGACGAACACCACGCTGGTCGGCCCCTGCGCGGCGACATGGTCGTGCAGGTAGTCCTGCTCGGTGGCAACCAATGGATGCCGGGAGTCGACGACCCAGACCAGGACATCGGCGCCGGCGGCGACGGTGGCCGCCCGGGCGGTGCGGGTATCGGAGTCGGCAATGCCCGGTGAGTCGATCCACAGCGCACGCGGTGACAGCTGCGTGCCGGCAAGAGTGATCACCACATGATCGATCTCGTGAAGGTGGCTGGGATAGGCACCATCACTGCCGATCGGCGGCACCTCGCGGGGGATGACACCGGTCGCGAGGACCGGGTCGGTCGAGTCCTGCCCGGTGATGGCGCATACGCGATCGGTCCGCCCGGCCCGGATGACGCAGGGCACCCCCGTGCAGGAAGAATCGTCCGTCGGTAGCAGTCGTTGACCGATGATCGAGTTCACCAGACTGGATTTTCCAGAGCTGAGGTGACCGCCGAAGACGATTTTCACCTCGGGATCCACGACTGCGGCTGAAATCTGGCGCAGTCGGGTGCAGATCTGGTTGCGATAGGAACCACCTAGGCTCTGCTCATAGTCGCGCAGCAGCTCCAGATTCCAGGAAGAGTATTCTGGATCCAGTCTCCGTGCGATGTTCGCGAGAACGGGTGGCATACCGCAGATCGTCACCGGTCACTCCTGGGATACTTTTTTGATCGCGTACTCCAGGACATGTCGGTGCTTCTTCACGGCCGCCGTGGCCTCTTGTATCCTCACCAGTACCCGATCGTGATCGGCTTGGCCGATCTGATCGATTTCGGCCATTGCGTGGATGTTCTGTTCCACCTCGTCCAGGAGGGTCGGGATCGCCCGCAGTACCGCGGTGAGCACCTCGTCGAAAACACCGTCGACGGCGCCTGCCAGACCTTCGCTGAGCACGGTTTCCGCGGTGATCAATGTCATGATCGAATCTTCACCGATCCTCATCTATGGCTCACTTCGCCAGCGAACTCTCGGCGGGCGCGATCGGGGGTGCGGGAGCTGGTCGTATGCCGCGAACCGTAAGGAGAAAACGCCAGCCGGCTGGCCAACCTGAGAGCATTACCATCCTGTTGTCGCCAATCCGGCATCGTGGCACGACGAACGCCGGTGAATTACGGCGTATGGAGAGCAAGATTGCTCCGAATGCGATGTAACATCCTCATCGTGATTCTGCTGTCCGTGCGGCGACTCGGGTTGTCACGCCGTTCACAGACTGCTGATAACCACCCAGCGCGCCGTGTGCACCCTCGCTTTCCAGAGATGGACGCACTACCGTGGCAACGACGGCGCCGGACGGCGGCGAGCGGTCGCGTACCTTCGGAGCGCGACCGGGCCTGCGGGACGGAAACCGGCCGGTCTGCCCGTAGGTCGAGCTCGTGGCGGATCCGGATGAATTCTGGATGATTATTGCATGACGCTTCGTGTGGGAAATAGGCGAATCTTTGGCTGGGCGTTCACAACCCGGCCACGCATCGACTGGGGGGTGATCATGAATGCGGAGAACGGTCAGGGGGTATCGCTTCATATCCCCAGGAGGACGTCCCTGAGCTCCTACAGGTGCACCTACTCCAAGATGTGGATTCGTACGAAGTACTATTGGGACCTGAAACTCCAGTCCTCCGAGAAGTCGGCACTGCAAAGCCTGCTCAACCCCTGCTCCTCATGAGCGAACTCGCTTCCACCGAAGGTCGGGGCTAGGACAGTGCACGGAGGCGTCGTTGGACCTCATCGGGTCCGAGAGCGGTGGCGACGGCGTGCAGGTCAGGGCTGCGGGTGGAGCCGGTGAGCGTCACCCGGATGAGTTGGGCCGCCTCGCGAATCGAACCGGGGTAGGCATCGGGATTCTTCTTGTAATCCTTGGGGCTGGGCGCGAAGCCGTGTTTGGTGGCGAGCTGACGAATCTGATCGAACCAGTCCTTCGGGTCGTCGAGCGGCTGGTAGTTCTCGGCGAAATCGGCGATGAAGGCGCGGACCAACTCTGGGTCGAGCCCGCCGAGACGATCGTCGTCAGCCCGCTCGACGAGGGCGAACAGCTCAGGGAAGAAGAACCCGTAGGCGGGTCGGAAATCGGACCATTTTCGCAGGTCTTTGCGGGGATTGGAGACGCCGTCACGTTCCACGGCCAACGCCCGCAGGGCCAGGCCGGGTTCGGCGTCGAGCACGGCGAGCAGGTTGGGATCGTAGTCACTCGCCCAGGTTCGGACCGCATCGATGATGTCGGCACCGGCGAGAGTGGCGATATGGTCGGCGGAGATGTCCTCCAGCTTGACGAGATCCACCAGGGGTCCGGCGACACCGCATTCCGTCAGCTGGATCGGCGCGTCGAGCGCGTCGGCCAATGGCATCTCGGCGAGCCGACCGTTGGCCAGGCCACGGAGGTAGTACAGCACCGCTGCGGCCGGGTAGCCGGCTTGGAGGTAGAAATCGACAGCCGCCTCGGGGTCGTGACGCTTGGACAGCTTCCGCTTACCACCCAGAACCTGCTTCATCAGGGGGGCGATGTGCGCGTAGTGGGGTGGGTCGAAGCCGAGGGCGTCGAACAGCTGCAGGTGCAGTGGCATCGAGGAGATCCATTCCTCGCCGCGGATGACCAGGGAGACTCGCATGAGGTGGTCGTCGACGGCGTGCGCGAAATGATAGGTCGGCAGCCTCGGTGACTGGTCGGAGGACTTCAGGATGACCACGTCGTTGCGGTTGGCCTCGTGTTCCAGCTCCCCACGGATCACGTCGGTGAACCGCACTCGCTGGCCTGCTGCCTTGTCGGGCGCGCGAAAGCGCACCACATACGGAGTGCCCTTCGCCAACTCGGCCAGCACGGCAGCTGGTTCCGCGTCCCGCCAGATCGCCCAGCGGCCGTGGTAGCCGGGCGGGACCTTCGCGGCCTGCTGCCGCTTGGTGATCTCGGCGAGCTCTTCCTTGGTCGCGAAGCACAGGTACCCAGCACCCTGGCGCAGCAGCTGCCGCGCGAACGTCAGGTAGCTGGCCTCGCGGGCGGACTGCCGGTACGGCCCATAAGCGCCGTCGGTCTCCGCCTCGGTGGGCTGGATCCCGAAGTAGTCGAAGGCACGGGCGAACTGCGTCGAAGCCCCTTCGACCTCACGGGACTGATCGGTGTCCTCGACACGGACCAGGTACCGGCCGCCGGTGCGCACCGCGAGGTCGCGGTCGATGGTGGCCACGTAAACAGCTCCGATGTGCAGGAAGCCGGTCGGGGACGGGGCGAAGCGGGTCACCTCAGCAGCACTGGGCAGTTGCCGCGGCGGGTACTGCTGCTCCCAGTGCTCGGGTTCGGGCAGGTCGGCGGGGAACAACGAGTCGATGACCGCTCGGTCGAGCATAGGGTTCAGGATCTCCAGCGCTGGTCCGGCAAGGGATCTCAGGCTAGCAACGCGCTCATCACAGTGAAGACCTGCTGGCTTGCTCCCTTCTGGCGGGACGAGTTCGTCGGCGCGCACGCCCCGGCGGGTTGCCATGATCCGGCCCTGAGCGTTTGTTTATCGAACAGCGGGGGAGGCGTCTATGGGTCAGCAGTTGAGGGGTGGTCTGATGGAAGATCAGCAGATCATAGGATCGAGGCTAGGATTCTGCGGTGCATGAGAGCAGGCTGAAGGAGTCACCATCGTTGTTCACCGGCCGCCGCGCCGTCCTGGAACGGATTCTGACCTGGATTCACGCGGAGTTGCCCGGCGCTTTCGTGGTGACCGGAGCTGCGGGCAGCGGCAAGTCCGCGGTGGTGGAGCACATCGCCGCGCTGGCCGAGCCCGCGCGGCGACGAGCACTGCTCGAACACACCCGCCTGCCTCGGGGGTACCCGGATCCCGGCATCGGTGCCATCGACGCGGCGGTCCACCTGCGCGGCATGCGAGCCCACGATGTCGCGACCGCCCTGGCCGATCGTCTCCAGCTACCCGCGCCAAAGAACTGCTGGCAGTTGATCGATGCGGTGGCGGAGCTGCCCTACCCGCCGGTCCTGGTGTTCGACGGGTTGGACGAGGCGATCCCCGAGCAGGCCACCAAGATCGTAACGGATCTGCTGGTCCCGCTCAGCGTGCTGGCCAGCGTGCTGGTCGCGACCCGGTTTCCGGAGTTCGGGTGGAACCAGCCGTCGACCGGACAGGAGATCGCCGCCCGGCTGGGTGAGCTGTTCGGGGGCACTGTCACGGTCGTCGATCTGGACGTCGAGCCGGGCACCCTGCTGGACATCAGGAGCTACATCACCCGCCGGCTGCGGGCTGCCGGCCGGGCCGATCTGGTGCGGCGGGTGGCGCCGACGCTCGCCAGGAGGGCAGCCGCCCAACCGGGTGGGTTCCTCTATGCCCGAACCGTGGTCTCCCAGATCCTGCGCGGGGTCATCGACCTCCAGGCACAGCGCTGGACCGGCCAGCTGCCCGCGACGGCCGTCGAGGCGCTGGAGCGCGACCTGTCGGGCCCGATCCGCGTGCGCGACGGCGTGCAGCTCCCCGACGCCGCCAGGGATCTGCTCCGCCCGCTCGGCTGGGCGATGGGCCGGGGAATGCCCGCAGAGGTGTGGGCAGCCGCGGCCACCGCGTTGAGTCCGGGCGGTGGCGAATACCGCCCCGCCGACCTGGCCTGGGTGCGCGAGCACCACGCGTGCTATCTCCTCGAGGAGGAACAGGACGGCGAGCCGGTCTACCGGCTCTTCCACCGGGAATTCATCGAGCACTTCCTGGTGTGCTCCCCCCACGTCGCCGGTCGCCCGGCGGCCGAGGCACTGGTCGAAGCCCTGGTGGCGCTCGCCGGGGGGCAGAACGGCCACGGTGGTGCGGCCGGTTCGTGCGACCGGTACCTGCAGCATCACCTGCCTCGGCACGCCACCCACGCCGGCCCCGCCGGTATCGCGGCGCTGCACACGTTGGCCGGGACCGACCCGGAGTCCTACCTGCCCAACCTCGCCGTAGCGCTGGATGAGTTCACCGCCCAGATGCTCGCGACGGGCAGTTACGGCGCCGCGCTGGTCGCCATCCAGCACGCTGTCCAGACCTATCGGACGCTGGTGGAGGTGAACCCCGAGCCCTACCTGCCAGGCCTGGCGGCTGCGCTGAGCAGCCTGGCCCACCAGCATGCCGAGCGCAAGCAGCACGACACCGCATTGATCCCTGCCCAGCACGCCGCCGAGATCTACTGCCGCTTGGCCGAGCAATCCCCGGAGGCGTACTTCACCCACCTGGTCATCGCACTGAAGAACCTCACCTGCCAGCTTGCGGCGCTCGACCGGATCTCGGCTGCTGTCGATGTCTACACCGGCTGCATCGAGGTCTTCGCCGGGTCACCGGCCCTCAGCGACACGCTGATCATCGAGCGGGCTGGGTTCCACCTCGGCCACGGTGATGGCTCCACCGGGCTGCGTGAGCTGGTCACCCTGCTGACGTTGAATGACGGTCAGACGCCGGACTCGGTCATGTTGGCCGCGCGCACCGCCCTGCGCGTGCAATGCGTGCGCGACTGCGCCGCGGTGCACCGCAGCTGGCGATCGGTCACCGGCAGCGAGCCACCGGACTGGCTGGCCCTCACCTCCGCCCAGATCGGCCTCGTCACCGAGTGGCTCACGGCGCCCAGCTGGGCCGAGTCGAGAGACTTCTTCGCAGCGCACGCCGAGGAACTGCTGGACCCCTCAACCACCGTGGTGCTGGACGAACTGAGGTCGGTCGCGGCAGCGCGGGTCGAACTGCACCGGCATCTGCTCGATGGTGTGCGCAACAGCGGTCTCGAAGTGGCCTACCGCCCCTTGCTGCTTCGAGACCTCCTGACCACCTGGGTCGGATTGGAGGACTGGCAGGACTCGCAATCCTTCGCCGAGGAGCACGCAGCTGATCTGCTCACCGTCGAGGCCGAAGTCGCGCTGATCCATCTGGGCGATCCCCTGATGACCTACGTCCATCTCGCGCTGCTGCGCCTCGCCCGGCGCGACGGCATCAGCGCCGCCTACGCCTGTGTGACCGACCGTCAGGCGGCAGCCGACCGGATGCGCCGCGCGCTCGCCGAGGTGGAACCGGACCCCATCGCCGAGCTCGCCGCGTTGGAGGGACAGGTCTACGGGGAGCAGTTCACCGCCGCCGTCCATCTCTTCCTGGCCGCATTGCTGATGGGTGAGGCGGTGACCGACTTCTCCAGGCTGGAGCAGCTCGCCGAGCAGGCCGACCCGGCCGACCGGCAGCGGGCGACCGCCGAGATCAACGACCTGATCAGCCGATTCCCGGATCGAGCCGAGCAATTCGGTGCACTGCCGCAAATCCTGCTCAGCGGTGGTATGGACAGCCTCGGTCGGAAGTCCCGCCCCAGAAAATAGCCTGGTTCAGTCCGGTCACCCCTGTTCGGGGACGACAGGGCCTTCGCCCCGGCCGGCCCAGCGGGGGAGCAGATCGGCGAGGGGGAGGTCGACCTCGAACGGTTCGGTGACCTTCAGGTGTTCGCCGGCTTTGCTCACCCGATATCGATCGCCGTGGCCGATTTCGTAGGTGGTGACCAGCAGGGGGTCGAGTTCGATCCGCCAGTAGTGCGGGATGCCGAAGCGGGCGTAGAGCGCCGGCTTCAGATCCCGGTCTTCGAGGTGACTCCCGGGTGATTCGATCTCCACCGCGACGATCACCTCGGAGGGAGCGAACCAGTGTCGCCCCGGCTGCTCGCTGCGCACCACGAGCACATCGGGGATCCGGGTCAATCGCCTACCGAACCGGATCTCCACGGCCTGCGTTACGGCGAGGGGTTCAGGTGCGGCGTTGTCCAAACGGACGAGCAACCGGGCAGCGACAGCCTGATGCAGACTCGACGGTGACGGTGACACGGTGAGCGCTCCATCCGTGAGCTCGTATCGCTGGTGGCTCTCAGGGAGCGTGTCGAGATCGTCCACCGTCCAGCCGCCGGGCGGCACCACAACCAGCTGATCGGTCACCGCCGCAGTCTATCGCCACCGCAGAGATCTGCTCACTGGTCAGAAGTGCGCGGGCGAGCCGATCGCCCTGCGCCCGTGCCCCTGGTTTCCGACCGTAGGGTGATCGGTACAGGTAGGGGTCGGGGAGGTTGAAGGGCCGTGATCGATGGCGGGGATGAGCGCGGGAGTTGGCTCGGGAATGGGATCCGGAATGGATCCGGGAAGGGGCACTGGAACAGGTCCGGGAGTGGGCATTGTGGCGGCGCGCGTCGCGGTGGCGTCGGCGGCGGCTGGTCCGCCGGTCGCGGTGGCGGGGGTGTGGCGGGATGCCGTGGTGGACCGTCCGGTGTTCGCGATGGTGCTGCTCGGTGGGTATGAGATCCTGGTCTTCATGGCGCTGTTCGCCGGGAGGATTGCCGCAGGGTTGCGGGAACGCTGGGAACAGCGGATCGTCAACTGCCTCGACCGGGCGTTGGTGCACGGGACCTCTCGATTCGACAGGCGCTATCGGGAGTTCATGCTGGCCAGTCTGCGATTCATCGATCTCAAGGGACTGGCGACCATTGGTTTCTATACCCCCGAGCTGGACGAGGTCTTCGTCGATGTGAGTCTCGCTCCCCGGGAGCCGAACCAGGCGTCGGGGAGTTTACTGGCGGTCCTGCCGGCAGAGGTGACCGAGCGTCATTCGCTCGGAGAGTTTCTTGATCGTCCGCAGCCGGTGGTCCTGGCGGTGATCGGTGTCCCCGGCAGTGGGAAGACCACCTTGTTGCGTTACACCGCTCGGCAAGTCTGTCGCACCCGTCGGGGCCGGCGGCGCACGGTGCCGATACTGCTGTACCTGCGTGACCATGTCACCGTGATCGTCTCCACTCCGGATGTCGCACTCCCAGAATTGATATGCAGCACGCTCGGGCGACACGGCCCCGACGAGCCCGACGGCTGGTTCAAGCAGCGGTTGCACGATGGTGACTGCGTGGTGCTACTCGACGGGTTGGACGAGGTGGCCCGACCAGAGGAGCGCAAGGGTGTCGCCGACTGGGTGGAGCGCCAGATCAGGCAGTATCCGAAGAATGACTACGTGATCACCTCACGACCCCAGGGCTACCGGACGGCCCGGATCGACGGCGCGGCTGTGCTGCAGATTCGCAGTTTCACCGACGAGCAGGTGACCCGTTTCGTCCAGGGCTGGTATCTCGCGGTCGAGCGGCATAGCACCGGCGCCACGGGACAGGACGTGGTATTACGAGCCGAGGCGGCGGCGGATGATCTGCTCCGGCGGTTGGACGCCGCGCCCGCGCTGTACGACTTGACGGTCAACCCGTTGCTGCTCACCATGATCGCCATCGTGCACCGCCACTGTGGCGCGCTTCCCGGTAGCCGGGCTGATCTGTACGGCCAGATCTGCCAGGCCATGCTCTGGCGACGGCAGGAGGCCAAGGATCTCCCAGTTATGCCGGAAGGAAAGAAGAAGGAAGTTTTGCTGCGCGGGCTCGCGTTCGCGATGATGCGGCGGCAGGTGGGAGATCTACCCCGAGCCGACGTCCTCACCGAGATCCGTCCTGGCCTACGGCGCATATCTCGACAGCTGACCGCCGAGGAATTCCTCGTCGATATCGCCTCCAACGGGCTGCTGATCGAGCGTGAAAGCGGTCGGTACTCTTTCGCTCACCAGACCTTTCAGGAATACCTCGCCGCCACCCACATCAGCGCCAAAGGACTGGCCGATGTCCTGGTGGATGCCGTCGACGATGTCTGGTGGCGGGAGACGACTCTGCTGTATACCGCCCAGTCGGACGCCGATCCGATCGTGCAGGCGTGCCTGGCCTCGTCCAGCGTCACCGCGTTGTCGCTCGCTTTCGACTGCGACAACCAGGGCAGCGAACTGGCGCCGGAACTCCGCGACCGCCTCGACGAGCTGCTCGCCGCCGCATTCGCTCCCGACACCGACCCCGAACGCCGCCGCCTAGTGGCCGGTGTCCTGCTGACTCGCCATCTTCGCCAGCTCATCCCGACCAGCAACGGCGGCCGGGTCTGCGCCCGCCCCATCACCACTGACCTCTATCAGTTGTACCGGCACGACACCCAGGGCTCCGCCGCCGAGGGGGCCATGTACCGCGAACCCGGCTCCGAGAAACCGGTCATCGGTGTATCCGGGATCGATGCCGCCGGGTTCGCGGTTTGGGCCAGTAGCATCACCGGTAGTGACACCGTTTATCGCCTGCCGAGGTTCTCAGAGATCGACGACTCCGCCCTACGGCGCGTACTCACGGTAATGATGTCCGAATCGCCGGCCCAGGGCGTCTGGCTGGAACCTGATCACGAGCAGATCCCCTTCAAGCTGTGGGTTCCATCCGGTGCCGACCACCCCCACCTGATCGACGCGGCCACCCTCGCCAGCCATGTCCAGGATGACATCAAACGATCCATCCCTACCCTCACCCGACTGTTGCTGCTCCGTTCGATCATCACCGTCCATGTCATCACCAGCGCTCTCGACCGCACCCGTGCCCGCGCCCGCGCCCTTGACCTTGACCTTGGCCTTGGCCTTGGCCTTGATCTCGATCGCGACCTTGCCCGTGCTCTCGACGTCGCCCGCGCCCGCGACGTCGCCCGCGACCGCGACCTCGACCGCGTACTTGATCTCGACTGCGCCCTCGACGTCGCCCGCGACGTTGCCTGCCTCCTCGCCCGTGCCCGTGCCCGCTCCCTACACCGACACCGACACCGACACCGTGAACTCGCCCGTGACCTCGCCCGTGACCTCGACCGCGAGCTCGCTCTCGCCCGCGACCGTGCCCGTGACCTTGGCCGTGCCTGCGTCCTCACCCGGCCTCTCGCCCGCGATCACGCCCACACCCTTGACCTCGACCGTGACCTCGTTCTCACCCGTGACCTCGATCGCGACCTCGCTCTCGTCCTCCTCCGCGCCCTCGCTCTCGACCTCGCCCGCGCCCGTGACCTCGATCGCGACCTCGCCCGTGACCTCGCCCGTGACCTCGAGGACATTCGCTCTCGGGTTATGGGCAGAGCGTTAGCGAGTGTTCTTGCCGGTCCCCTTCACCGCAATGCATCTGTGACCATGTGGCCTGCTGAATTCGCTCGGGAATTCGTCAATGTGGCAGGTGTCGCCAAAGCCGACTACATCGTGGCTCCGGATACTCTGGCGGACAGGGTCCGCAGCGGGCATCAGGGGCTGACGGACCTTCTGGGGTGGCCAGATCCTTGGACTCATCAGGTCGCAAGAAATCTCCAAGAGATCGCGCTACCGGTGTTCAGCCGGCAACAGCCACTGACCACGGAGACCGCAACCGCGATCCGGCTCGCGGCGCTCTGCCTAGCCGTCGAAGCCGATATCCGCCAGGCCCACCAGCTCGGCGATACCTTCCGCGAGATCGCCGCTGGCGTCACGCTGCTCGAACGATGCGCCAAGGGGCAGGCCGTTCTGACAGAGACGATCATGCTCGCCATCACGTAAATGCCGATCGCCTGCTGCTCAGGATGACCAACCGAGCAGCCGGGTCGGCTGGTCGCGTCATCGTGAGGGCAGGTGGCTTTTCAGCCAGGAGACCAGGTCGCTCAGCACCTTGTCCTGTTCGGGTTCGTTGAAGATCTCGTGGTAGAGGCCCTCGTACCAGCGCAGGGTCTTGTCCGGTGAGGACACCCCGTCATGCACCATCGTCGAGCCGGCCGGGGCGCAGATCCGGTCCTCGTCACCATGGAGCACGAGCAGGGGCATGGACAGTTGCGGCAGCCGGGTGCCCAGCGCCTCGGTGGTCAGCAGGGTTTCGGCGCCGGTCCGGGCCGGGATCTTGCCGTGGTGCACCAGTGGATCCGCCCGATAGGCGCGGACCACTTCGGGATCCCGGCTGATCTGGTTGACGTCCAGACTCGCCACCCCGAGGTTGGGGGTCAGTGCCGAGAGCACCCCGGCCAGGCGCTTGAGCAGCGGTGAGCCGACCGTCACCTGCACGGCGGGCGCGGACAGCACCAGGCCGTCCAGCGGGGTGTCCGGGTCGGTGGCGTACTGCAGCGCGATCAACCCGCCGAGCGAATGCCCGACCATGAACACGGGCAGCCCGGGGTGGCGCTCGACAGTGAATCGCACGAAGGCCCGCAGGTCGTCGACGACCAGCGCCATCCGTTCGAGGTTGGCCCGAGGGCCGTCGGAGCGGCCGTGCCCGCGGTGGTCGGCGGCGTAGGTGGCGAAGCCCGAAGCGGCCAGCCGGGTGCCGATGTGGGTGTAGCGCGCGGAGTGCTCGCCGAACCCGTGCACGATCACGACGATGGCCCTGGCCAGCTCCGGCGGCAGCCAGGCCTGCCAGTAGGCGCACCTTCCCGGCGCGACGTCGCGGTGCCCCTCGACGTGGCTGATGCTCACCCGCTACCTCCTTGCGAACCGGCAGGATGCCAGACTTTCGGATCCAGACTCATGAGGCTAGTGCGGCACCGGGAGCGCCGAGCGTTCGTTACCCCGGTGGAGCATGGTTGACGGGAGGAGTCCATGAGCACCGGGGTCGAGGTGGTGGTCGAGGGCCTCACCAAGTCCTTCGGCCGGTCCACAATTTTCTCCGACGTCACCCTGACGCTGCCGCCGGGGGAGGTCAGCGTGCTGCTCGGCCCTTCCGGCACCGGCAAGTCGGTCTTCCTCAAGAGCCTGATCGGGCTGCTCAAGCCGGAGCGGGGTTCGATCGTCATCCACGGCACCGATCTGGTCCGCTGCAGCGAGCGCCGGCTCTATGAGATCCGCAAGCTGTTCGGGGTGCTCTTCCAGGACGGCGCGCTGTTCGGGTCGATGAACCTCTACGACAACATCGCCTTCCCGCTGCGCGAGCACACCCGCAAGTCCGAGGCCGAGATCAAGAAGATCGTCGGCGCGAAGATGGAAATGGTCGGGCTTACGGGGGACGAACGCAAGCTGCCCGCGCAGATCTCCGGGGGGATGCGCAAGCGCGCCGGGCTGGCCAGGGCGTTGGTGCTCGACCCCGAGATCGTGCTGTTCGACGAGCCGGACTCCGGACTGGACCCGGTCCGCACGGCGTATCTGAATCAACTGATCGTGGACCTCAACGCCCAGACCGGTGCCACGTTCCTGATCGTCACCCACGACATCAACACCGCGCAGACCCTGCCGGACAACATCGGCATGCTCTACGCCAAGCGCCTGACCATGTTCGGGCCCCGCGAGGTGCTGTTGACCTCTCAGGAACCGGTGGTCGCCCAGTTCCTCAACGGCCGCAGGCAGGGCCCGATCGGGATGAGCGAAGAGAAGGACGCCCTGCAAGCCGAGCGGGAGATGGCCGAAGTCAATGGCGAGCTGTCCGGTGTACCGGAGTTCAAACCCCAGCTGGAGCCGTCCAAGGGATTGGGCGAACGTCAGGCGGTGACGCGCCGAAGGGACCGCGTCATGGCCATGCTGCCCACCCTGCCCGGTGACGCCCAGGATGCCATCCGCGCCAGCCTCTCCGATGCCGAGCGCCGCCGGTACGGGCTGGAATCGCCGACCACCCTGGTCCGACGCCGTGAGCGGTGAATTGTCCGGGCGTGGGGTTCTGGTCGAGAGCGGCAGGTTCTTCGCCCTCGGCCTGGACGTGGTCGGGGCGATGTTCCGGCGCCCTTTGCAGGTGTGGGAGTTCATCGAGCAGGCATGGTTCGTCACCAAGGTCACCGCACTGCCCACCGCGCTGTTCACCATCCCGTTCGGGGCGACCATCGCGCTGTTGCTCTCCGAGCTCACCCGCCAGTTCGGCGCCCAGTCGCAGACCGGTGCGGGCAGTGTGGTGGCGATCGTCCAGCAGGCCGCCCCGATCGTCACCGCGTTGCTGATCGCGGGCGCGGCGGGCGCGGCGGTCTGCGCCGATCTGGGCGCACGGACGATCCGGGAGGAGATCGCCGCGCTGGAGGTGCTCGGCGTTTCGCCGATCCAGCGCCTGGTCGTGCCCCGGATACTTGCGATGGTTTTCGTCGCAATCGTTCTCAACGGGCTGGCGACCGTGGTGGGCGTCGCGGGTGGCTACTACTTCAACGTCGTCGTGCAGGGCGGCACACCCGGTGCCTACATCGCCAGCTTCACCACCATCGCGCAGGTGTCCGACATCCTGGTCAGCGAGATCAAGGCGGCGCTGTTCGGCCTGGCCGCCGGGCTCGTCGCCGCCCACCGCGGGCTCAACCCCGCGCCGGGACCCCGGGGCGTCGGCCAGGCCGTCAACCAGACAGTGGTGATCTCCTTTGTGCTGGTGTTCCTGATCAACCTGGTGGTCACCGCGATTTACTTGCAGGTGGTGCCCCCCAAGGTCGGATGATCCAGCGCCCGCCGTCCGAGCCTGATCAGCTCTGCTGGGCGGACCTGCAGGATCCGGGCCAGGGCCACAATCAGCGACAGCCGGTCGAGGGTGGCTGCTCCAGTCTCCAGGTTGCCCAGGAGGGCGCTGATTCCGGCCAGCCCGGCAACCATTTCGAGGATTTTGCCTGCCCGTGGAGAAAATGGCGCAGCCGGTGGCCCACTGCGGTGGGCTGACGGCGCTTGCCGTGCTCATGTCTTTGGTGCCTTCCGCGGGAACGGGGCTAGGTCACCTTTTCCGGGGACGCCGTGTGCTGATTGTTCATGGTGGTCTCATTACGTCCCGTGGTGGTGTCATTGGGGGCATGAGCTGCGGGTGATGGGCAGCGTGCGTGCGATCGGGTGGTTATGTTTCGCGCGATCGGTGGCACCGAAAAAGGGGTTCGAGGAGGGGTGATGGCTCAGCCGGCAGGGGACAATGGTGACCGCATCCCGGAAACGCCGCGGCGGGCGTCGTCGGATCCGACGATGCTGAAGGCATTACTGCGTGAGCGTCATTGGCAGAATTACGGCATGTTCACCCGCACTTATCAGAATGCCGCCAAAGGTCTGGACAAGGAACTGGTCAAGACGTACCCGAGTTTGTCGACCTTTCGCCGGTGGCTGGCCGGGCAGGTCGAAGACCTGCCCCACGCCGAGCACTGCGCCGTCCTGGAGGCCATGCTGCCCGGCTGGACCGCCGCGGAACTGTTCCAACCCCCCATCGACCAGACGAGATCACCGGATCGACACTGCTGCAGGAACTACTCCGGCGCCACTGCCTGCACCACTATCCGCAGTTCTGCCGGGCCTACGACATCACCGCCGCGACGATCGACCAGAATTTCGTGGGCAGCCACCCCACCGAACCGCAGTTCCACCAGTGGATCCGTGGCCGGACACCCGACCTGCCCCACCCCGGACACCGCACCGTGCTCGAAGCGATGTTCCCCGGTCACTCCGCCCGGCAACTGTTCACGATCACCGAACCTCCCCTGGTCGAGATCACTGAACCTCCCGAGCCGGCGAGCCCCGACGAGTCGGACCCGGTGGCGCGAGACGACCGACCCGAGACCTCCGGTACCGCCGGGTTGGTGATGTCTGATCAGGCAGCGACGTCGGTAGTGACGGCGCTGACCGCGCTGGCACTGCCGGACCACGTCGCCGCGTCACTGCTGCGCAGCCTCGAAACCCTGACGTCATCGCTGACCACGCCCCAGGAACGGGCCCGTGCGTACCATCAGCTTGCACAGCTCCTCCGACATTGGGCGCACACCATGGACCGTCGCAACACGCTGCGATTTCTCTACCGGGTGGCCATCGCCGCATCCGCCGCTGCAACCCTCGACGGAGATGGGTATGAGCGCGTCGCCTCGGTGCTCAGCGGCTCGAACCAGGTTGACATCCAGATCATCAGGAACTTCGAAGCGATATTGCAGAATTGCAAACAGCAGGATGACGTGCTCGGCCCGCGTGGCGTTCTCGATACCGCACTGATCCAGCTCGATCTGCTGCATTCACTGCGGCCGGACTGCCCGGTTGAAATCCAGCCGCAGCTGCTTTCGACGCTGAGCAATGCCTCCAATACCGCTGGCTGGCTTTTCTTCAATCTCAACGATGTCACCAGCGCGGCGGGACACTACGAGGATGCCCGGGTACTGGCCCATGAAGCCGGAAACATTGAACTCAGCGCAGACGCACTGGGGTACATGAGCTGTTTGGCCGTCAGTCAGGGCAAGCCGTTTATCGGCATCGACCATGCGGTGGCGGCGCAGCATTACGCTGGTCGCAGTGATGACATGCGGTTGCGGGCGCTCTGTGCGGACGACGCCGCGCGGGCGTACGCCGCTGATGGGCAGCGCGATGCGTGCCTGGTGGCGCTGGACACGGCCGCAGCAGCGCTCGGGAGAATCGGTGACCAGACGCCGGGCTATATCCGTTATATCGAAGAGGTACACCTGTCCAAAGGTGCCGAGTGTCACCTCAAGCTCGGCGATGCCCCCCAGGCCATTGGCTACGGCCAGCAGGCGTTGGCGACACTGGGATCCGGCATTCCCCCGGAGTGTGGCGCTGACGTCTGTAGATCTGGCACGGGCATATGCGCAGTCCGGCGAGGTGAACGAGTCGGCGCGGTTGCTCGGCGAATCGGCCGACATCGCGGCGCGGCACACCTCCACCCGGCTTATCACCCGGGTGCAGCAGGCCCGCGCCGAATTGCAACCCTGGCAGGACACCACCGCCGTTCGCGAACTCGATGACCGCCTGGTCTCCCACGGTTTCGCATCAGTAACAAAACAGTCCAGCAACTGACGACGGCCTTGGTTCTCAGCGATGTCCGGGATCAAACCCGACACCGTTCACTCCGTCGAGATGGACGAAGAGTGAACCCAAGGTCTAAATGCCAATTTTAACAACAATTTTGTCCGCCGCACGTGGCGAAATGCGTCCAACTCTGTGCAGGATTTTCGCAACTGCTGGCATTACTTCGGCCGGGTAGAGGGCAAGCGCGTCGATAATCCACTGAGCGGCTTGGTCAGGGGTCAGGGCCGGGTAATCGCGGTACTGTGCCGTTTGTGCGGCCATCGGCGTACGCACTAACGGGAAGTGCACCGTTGACACCCGGATGTTCCGGTGGCCGAGCTCGGCGTTGACACTCCTTCCGAACGACGTGAGAGCCGATTTCGATGCGTGATATGCGGCGAATCGAGGCATGGTCCCGCCAGGAACCCCCCAGGTGCCTGAGTTGACAATGCGGCCACCACCGCGTTCCAGCATTCCGGGTATGAAAGCGAGTGTAAGTTGCACTGCCGCCAGGTAGTTCAGGTTGATGGTACGTTCGTAATCATGGAGTCGATCAAAGGATTCGGTCGTCCAACGGCGGATTGACAATGCCGCGTTATTGATCAAGGCATCCACACCTCCGTACGACTTGGTGATCTCCTCGGTCAGGCGTCGGGTCGCTTTCCGATCCGCGAGATTGCAGGGATAGGCCGTGCCCCGGTTGGCGGGTTCGATGCTGTTCATGACATCGATCAACTTGTCTTCACGTCGTGCCACGGCGATCACGTATGCACCTAGCTCGGCGAGCCGCAGTACGGTCAAGCGTCCGATTCCCGACGACGCACCAGTGACCAGAATTGTTTTTCCCATAGGATCGAATCTCGGTCGTATCCCCGTTCTCTGGGCCAACTGAAGCAGTGGTTCCGCATGGCCCATGGTCACTTTTATGAAAGTGGTCATGAATCTGTTCATGTGCACAGACCCCCAGGCTTCATTGATGGGTCAACTTGACGTGAAAATCGTGGCCCCGTTGTTCTTGGACAGCCTTCTTGATCGAGGAGAACACGATGAAAGGTTAAGGCAGTATTGTCAAGCAGAGAGCAGCATCGCTGCTGCCGTTTCTCCGGAACGGCAGCAGGATTCAAGTGATACTCCCTTCAGGTAATCACCGGCAATTTCCAGTCCATGCACCGAGGCAACACTTTCACGAATAATCTCCAGGAGTCTGGGATAATCAGATGAGTATGCACAGTACGCTGTTTTCCAATGACGAAAGACTCCGCGTACCTGCCTGGGGGCGCTGATATTCAGGTGTTTCTCCAGTCTTTTCTCTGTCGCTTGCACCAGTTCCTGTACTTCTTTGTCGCTCGGGTCAAGCAAGCGCCCCTGCCGTCCACTGAATGTGTAGCGAACAATATTTCTTTCATTGATCGCATATGCTCCCGCATTGCTGCACGGGCCGTCGTCCATCGCAACCGCTCTTACCTCGCGGGAGAACAGTGGGTGGTCGTACTCAATTACCGCCACCGTTGCGGGAAAGTACCGGAT
>JBOHHD010000037.1:0-5216 GCA_050700515.1 Pseudonocardiaceae bacterium | reverse complement strand
GCCGCGCACCGACCCCAGCCAGGTCCGCCTCGACGGCGAATCCCACCTCGAGCCGGCCGCCGGTGTCCCGGTCGCCGCGGCGCAGCAGCGTCACCAGCAACGCGGGCGACCCGTCGAGCTGGCGTTCCAGCCCGATTCGGTTCGGCAGCACCACCGCCCGGTCGCCCCGCTCGAACCCGGCGAAGACGGTGCCCGGCACGCCCGCCGGGTCGAGCGGCACGGCGAGATCAGGTAGGCCCTGGAGCATCGGTCGCCTCCTCAGGCCGGCGCGGTCTTGATCGGGAGCAGGATCGTCGCGTCGGTCTCCCGCCACGGGCTGGTTCCGATGCCACCGGACTGCCACACCGTCTCGGTGCGATACCGGATCGGGGGCGCTGGATCCCCGGTGAGCAGCGGAGCGACCGGCACCCGCACCGTCGCGGTGGCGCTGAGCTGGGTCTGGGTCAGCTGCACCGTCTGCCCCCGCTCGATGGTGACCAGAAATGCCACCACCTGGTCGTTCGGCCGGTCCGGACTGGTGAATTGCTGGGGGACGGCTTGTACGGTCACCGTCTTGGTCAGCTCGGCGTGCGCCCGGTCATCGAAGATGAGCCGCCAGATCGCCTTGGGGTCCGGCTCGACGACCACCCCGCTCTCGTCGAGCGCGACGGCATCGAGCGCGGCAGCGGCGAGGGGGGTGGTGGGTACCAGGGTGATCGCGGCGGTCGCACCGGGCTCGATCCGCTGGCCGGGGACCAGCCCGGTCGCCACCAGGGGAACCCGCTGGCCGCCGGCCAGCCCAGCAGCGCTGAGTCGGTCGATCCGCACCGAGCTCTCGATCAGGTTCGTCACCCGGGCGGCGAACCCCTCGGGTGCGGCGCCCTCCAGGCCGATGGCCAGCACCTGGCCCGCCGTCCGGTCCAGCCGCAGCTCGAGCGGGATGTCCTCCGGCGCGCCGCCGCCCGCCCCGATCCGGATCTCGCCGCGCAGCAGGCTCAGCGACGCCCCGAACAGCGCTTCGTACACCACGCGGAAGTCCTCCAACCCGAAGGTTTCCGCGTGCAGCAACCCGAGCTCCAGGTCGATCTCCGTGCCCGGCCGCTCGGTGAGCTGCGTGGCAGCGGCCCCGTCGAGCGGCAATGCCAGGCGCAACAGCGGCTGCGCCTCGGGCAAGATCTCCAACCGGACCGGCCCCGTTGCCCCCCGTGCCACGGCCTCCGCCTGCAGGGTCGGTCGAGCCGCTTCGAGCCGGGCCGGGTCCAGCACCGGCCGGGCGTGGAACTCCAGGACGGTGCGCAGCTGGGCCTCGGTCGCCGCGCCCGCCGCCCGCACCCGCAGCACCGGTCGGTGGGTGGCGTCGGAGGTGCGAGCCAGCAGGAATCGATCGGGGGTGAAGTAGTACCGCTCCGGCCGGGCGGGGTCCTGCTAGTACGAGTGGCTGCGCTCACCGAACGGGATCCGGACCCGGAGCATCGGGGCGATGCCCCCGTCCCCGCCGCCGAGCCGGGCCAGGTGGGCGGCAGAGAGGATCAGCGGCGCCGGTTGCGGTGTCCACTCCAGCAGCAGGCTCTCCTCGGTGTACGCCGCTGCCCCGTCGGGGAACGTCGAGCCGTTCGGTACGCCGACCTGGATACCTCGCCCGACGACCAGCGTGGCGCCTGCTTCCAGGGACCCGAGGGCGGCGATCAGCTGCTGGCGAAGCCCAGGCGTGGTCAGCGGCAGCTCGGCGGTGACGATCTTCCCGTTCGCGTCCGGCGTCACCACGGGGAACGGGATCACCTGCACGACGCTGCCGCCGTCCAGCACCGGTACCCGGTATTTGAGGCTGACGGCGAGCACGTGCGCGAGCTCGCCGGCCCCGAACTGGGCGGCCGGGGACATGGTTTCCACCAGGGTGAGCACCAGCGTGTCGGTGCCGTTCCGGTCGACGATCACGATCCGTGGCTCGTCGACCGTGCCCACCCGGTCCAGGGCCAGTTCGTAGCGCGGCAACACGAGCGGGATGCTGAAGTCCCCGTCGGAGAACTCGAACACGTCCTCGTCGGAGATCGACATGTCCGGCGCGACCGGCACGGTGAGCTGCTCACGCCGCCGCCACGACGTTGGGATCTCCGGCTGGATGTCGATAGGGAAGAAGTCTGGGAACTCCTCGGGCTGCAACCAGGGCGGGAGCGGGATCGGGCCGAGGGTGACCGGTGGCTCGGTCATGGGCAACGGCCGCAGCGGCGGGATCCCCACCAGCTCGTCGACGAGGGGGCTGCGCAGGTCGTTGCGGACGAACAGGTCGGTGATCCGCACCTCACGGGCCACGATCCCCGGGACGGTGGTCAGCAGGGTCGGCCCGTCGGGCTCGGTGACCGGCTCGAGGGTGGCCTCTCGCGGGGTGAAGCCGTTCATCAGCGCGAACGACGGCTCGCGCCGGATCAGCTCGCCCTCCAGCCTGACCCGATCGAAGCCGCGGAAGTCCCGGAGCGGGCCGAAGTCGCCCTGCGAAACAGTCCGCAGTGTCCGGGAGCGGTGTCGGGGACGCATAGTTCTCTCCTGCCGGCAGGGGGACCTGACCCCGACCGCGGACCCGACACTGACGTCGCCGACAACACCGCCCCCGTTACCGCAAGCAGGATCACGAGACGTCAACTTGACCTCCGACGAGGGTCACCCACAGGGTGGTGAGAGCCGGAAAACCCTAGGTCAGTGCGGACCTAACGTACGCAGCTTCGGCCGAAAGGGTGATTTCTGCGATTCTCGCCGTTTCTGGTTGGCGAAGGACGGTCGGCGGTCAGTAGCCGGGACATTGCGTAACTGTCATGATGAAAAACCATGCTTTGGGCCTGCTGGCTTTGGGCCTGCGGAGGGAGCTGGCCATGAGCGGCTACGAGGTCGTTGTCGATGCGCTGCGCGCTGCTGGAAGTGCCGCCACCAGTGCCGGGGAACAAGCGGAGAAGATCGATTTGGCTGGGACGTTGACCGGGGTGGGTGGCGCGCTGCCGGGCAGTCGCAGTGTTCACGCCGCGACCGGAGCCGCGGATACCTGGCGCAGGCAACTGATGGACTGGAGCACGGGCACCAAAAAACTCGGGCAGGGCATGTCATCCTCGGCCGATCACTACGCTGCCAGCGAGCATGCCGCGGTCGACCTGTTTGGTGCCCCTTCGTGGAGGTGACTTCGCTGTGTTGGTCAGCCTCGCAGACGTGCGCCATTGGGAACCAGGACCGCTGGAAGACGCTGAACAGCAGCTGAAGGTGTATGCCGACACGCTGCCCTGGATCGCCGACGAACTGAGCGGGCCCGCGAAACCAGACGGTTGGCACGGGCTGGCGGCGGATGCGGCCTTCCTCACGCGATCGCGACTTGTTGACAGCATGGAGCAGCTCGTAGCCGCCGTCTATGCGGCGAGAACTGCGTTGATAGCCGCGTCAGATGGGGTGATCGGGTTGAAATACCTGGTGGCTGAAGCCGAAAGTCTGGCCCAATCATACGGTTTCCGTCTCGGTGACGCGGGCGACATTGTCGATCTCGGTTTGTCTCCCGATATACCCGCAGAATACGCCGATGCCGTGCGGCAGGAACGCGACCAAGTCAAAGCAGAACTACTGGAACGAGTAAGGCAGATTCTGACCCGCGCCGAGGAGATCGATAACGCACTCGCCAGTGTGCTGGGTAAGATTGAGCGTGGTGAGATCTATGACGGTGGCGCGACCTCGCTGGCCGCCGCCGCGGAGGCCGGAGCTGCTCAGGGCGCCACCACACCTCAGATACCAGGTCCACCGCCGGATCCCCCGACCGATCCCGGCGCCGGCGAGCACGATTCCGATCCTTGGTACTCCACGTTCGACGATCGGGCCATGAAAGAGCTGGCGGGTACCGCTGCGACGTTCGCCGACGGTATTGGCTGGACGCACGCCGCTGCGCATCTGCGTCACTATCTCGGCAATTCCGGCGACGACCGCACGGTCAACCCGGATGAGATTATGCGCGACGTGGACCGCTTTCGTGGTGAGGTAGACAAGACCACAGCGGTCGAGATGCGCCGCATCGCGGCGGAGGCCGAGGCGAATGGTACCTACGGGAAACCAGTCCAGTTCAGCTCGGGATGGAAAGGTGACTACATCGGCCCTGAAGATAGCAAGGACTGGATACTACGCGATGGGTGGGGTCCAGTACGCGGTGACCGGAGTCGCCACCGTCCATCCTCCGGAACATCCCGGTGGTGAACCACGAATCGAGATGGAATACCGGACACATGTGTTCGATCGATACAATTGGGACGTCGGGAAGGAAACCGAGATCGGGCCTGTCACTATCAGTGATGGAGCCATGGCAGAAATGCACCGGGCCGGCGTGGCGCAAGAATACAATATTTCGGGTTCGACCGACACCAAGCACTACACGGGCGCAGTGCCACCGCCGGGCCAGCAGCCAGCGCTACCACAACCACCCGAGAACCGCGACGGCACCCGAACCGACCCCGGACGAGGATAGGACACCGTGCCCGACCAGAAAACTCCCCTTCATAATCCGCGACGCGACGCGATGCGACGTTCACGGGTTCTTCGTCCGCTGCGCCGGGTAATCGTCGCCATCATGGTCGCGATCGGTATTGCAGCTGCTGGCGCGAGCTGCAGTTCTGAATCTGGCCAGGAGGGCAGGATGTCTCACTCAGGTGTCACCGGAGCCACCACAGATCCGGCTACGATCACCGAAGCGCTCCAGTTCGGTGGAGTCGTACTGCCGCCATCGGTGCACGTCCTGGGGGCGCAGCACGACAAGGGGATCGATCAGCGTTACCGACTGGCGATCTCAGCTGTTCCCGACTCCGTCGATGCATTGCTGTCCGAATCCGGATTCAGCACACCGTTGGCGGCCGACCTCGGCCCGTTCATGGCTCCCGTTGACGGCTTTGTCCTCACCTCAACCACCGCGGTCTCCTCCACCAGCGACACACTTGCTCCCCAAGGCGAGCGAACAAGCACTGTCTTCCGCCGTGTCGCCGTCGACCGCAGCGACCCTACAAAGCCCGTCGTGCACCTGTGGCTGTTCACGACGTGAACATTGTGATTTAGTCAACGGCAAAACCAGTCAATCGTCATGGGTCTTGATAAATGCTGTGCTCGCCGACCTGACGCCTGGCGAGGGGTGGTTCAGGAGATTTTTCCTGGCGCATTGGAGCGGCCCCGCCCCCGGCGGGAGTGCCGGGGGCGGGGTTCCTTTCGCCGTTCCGGTCGGCGAAAGGACG
>JBOHHD010000036.1:0-9517 GCA_050700515.1 Pseudonocardiaceae bacterium | reverse complement strand
GGCCGAGCCTGGGCGGGTGTCGAGGGTCTGGATCAGCGTGGGGAGGTAGATGCGCCGGGCGACGCCGGAGCGGGTGCGGGCGACCTCGTCGATGGCCGACTTGGCTAGCGTGAGGCCGCGGGGCTCGCCGGCATGCAGGTGCAGGTGGGCCAGCATGAGGTCGGAGACCACGCCCTCGCGACGGTCACCACTCTGGGTGAAGATCTGCACCGACAGGGCGGTGGCGGCCTCGGCGGCGTCGAGCCGGCCGAGGTGCAGGTAGGACATCCCGGTGACCAGATCCATATCGCCCTTCGCGTGCGGCTTCGGTGGCACCCACTTGTCCCGGGACTTGGCCAGGTGCTCCCGGGCCTGGGCGCGGACCGACTCGGAGCCGCCGAGCTGGGACAGTGCCCAGGCGGACACGAAGTGAATTTGCGCTCGCACCACAGGCACCAGCGGATGGTCGGGCGCTGCCTGGTTGAGTCGTACGTCGCCGAGCTGGAGCAGCTTCAGCGCGTTGTTGGGTGCCCCGCGATCGATGAGCATCATCCCGGCGTGGCGCAGGGCGAATGCCGCCTCGTAACTGTCCCCGGCGGCGGTGGCCAGTTCGACCGCGCGTCCGAAGTGATGGTGCGACCGGGCAACCGCGCCGCCGTCGTGGCAGCACCACGCCGTGATGACGTGCAGGTGCGCCAGCTCGGCCAGCAGTTCGCGGCGTACCGCCTCGGAGGCGTCGGCGCCCAGCCACTGCTCCGCCCACCCGGCGAGCTGCACCGAGGCCCGGGCCTGACCGCCCATCACGCGCGCCAGCGAGGACAGCTGCTCCCGGCAGCCCCGGATCATGGCGACATCGGCCGTCCCGATCCGGGCGGGCACCTCGGCAGGCGTGGGCGGCGCGGCGACGTCGGACAGCTCGCCGAGGCCCGGTACCGGAGCTCCGAATGCGGCGGCGGTGGCCACGGCGAGCAGGTGCTGGAAATGGCGGCGCAGCATGTCGTCCCCCTCTGCGGGGTCGAGGACCGTGACCTCCTCACTGTAAGCGCCGATCTCTCCGGGTGCGGTGTCCAGCAGGCGCATGCGGGGGCGGGGGATGGCGAGCCCGTCGCAGATGCGCTCCAACAGCGTCACGTCCCGCACCTGGCGGCCACCCAGGATCGCCGAGATCTCCGGCTGGGTCTGGCCGGTCCGCTGGGCGATCTGGCGCTGGCTGACCCCGGCCACCTTCAGCGCCTGGTAGACCGCGCCGACGTCGCGAGCCGACAGCACCCCCCGCATCTCGGGCTGATCCCACAGGTGCGCCCAGTCGGCCGGGACGAGCTCGCGAGCAGCCCGCCGCCCGCCGGGCACCAGGACCGGTGCCTCGCTCACGGGGCGCTGAGCTCTCCTGCTGCTCGCGGCCGCCGCGGCGCCCTGCTTCCCGATCGCCTGGAAGTGGGCGCGGCGAGCCTCCTCGGCCCGGCGGCTGCGCTCGGCGGGCTCCAGGGTGCCGTCGGGGTCGACCTCGCGCTCGAACCGGGCGAGCAGGGCCTGGTGGGCGTGCCTGCCCCGGGCGGAGTCGCGCTCGCGACGCTCGCCCGGGCCCAGCGGTGTCCCGCCGCTCATGAAGCCGGGTCGTGGTCGGCGGCGAGCAGAGCCGGTACGCGCGGTGTGGTGTCCTGCACGGTGCCTCCCCTTGGTCCGGGACCAGACCCCCGGTTCATCTGTCAACCCCAGCTTGTTGCCGTGGATCTAACCCAGAATTGAATCGGTAGGCAAGGGCGGGTGAACGCGACAAGCACGGGTGAGAGCGACGTCCACCTGGCGCATCGTGTGTCCCATATGCCGTACGTATCGACCGGCGAGGCCGCCCGCGCGCTGGGCGTCGACATCCGCTCCCTGCAGCGCTGGGTCGAACGCGGCCAGCTCGAACCCGACTACGTTACCCCCGGCGGGCACTACCGCTGGGACGTCGACCGAGTACGCGCCGAGCTGTACCGGCGCCTGCGGGAACAGCGGGAACCGGGGGAACAGCGACAACGCCGAGACGGCTGAGCAAGCACGGTGTCGCCCGTGCGCACCGTCTGGGCGAGGCATTGCGATCGGCGTGTTGAAGTAGACGGCGGGCGTCCCATGAGGGGACACGAGGGGAAGCGTGGCTGGAGCAGGAAGTTGCCCCGTCTCGGGGGTGCTGGCGCTCGGGGGGTGCCGGCCCGAGCGGGTAGGGTGCCTCGCATGCCCGTCGTGCTGGTTCATGGGGTTCCCGAACTGCCCACGATCTGGGACCCGCTGCGTTCCCGGCTACAGCGCAGCGACGTCGTTGCCGTGCAGCTACCCGGTTTCGGCACCGCCCGGCCGGTGGGTTTCGGGGCCACCAAGGAGGAGTACGTCTCCTGGTTGGTGACGGAACTGGAGGGGCTGGGCGGCGAGCACCCGATCGATCTGGTCGGCCACGACTGGGGCGGCGGCTTCGTTGTCCGGCTGGTGAGCACTCGGCCCGACCTGGTCCGCTCCTGGGTGACCGACGCGGCGGGCGTCGGCGACGCGAACTTCGAGTGGCATGAATTCGCCAAGATCTGGCAGGAACCCGGCGCGGGTGAGGAATTCTTCGAGCGGCAACTGGCCCAATCCGTCGAGGAGCGGGCAGCTGCCTTCGAGCAGTTCGGGGTGTCACACGATCAGGTCCTGGCGCTGGCCGGAGGCCTGGATCGCACGATGGCCGACTGCATCCTGACCCTGTACCGGTCGGCGGTCGACGTCGGTCGCGAATGGGCACCGCAGTTCCGTGAGATCCCGGCCCGCGGCCTGGTCGTGGTGCCCTCCGAGGATCCGTTCCTGGCAGCCGACGGCGCCCGGGCAGCCGCAGCCAGGGCGGGAGCTGAGGTCGCCGAACTCGTCGGGCTCGGCCACTGGTGGATGCTTCAGGACCCCGCGCAGGGCGCTGACCTGCTGGGAGAGTTCTGGGCGTCCCTGAGCTAACCCGTCCCTAGAGCTAACCCGGTGACCGATATGAATGCCAGCGATGGCTCCCCTGCGCTGGCGCAGGTGCTGGCGGCCCTGGCGGCTGATCCGCACAACGCCATCGTGCAGGTGCTGCCGGTCGAGGCCGGCAGCCGACGTCCCGGACCGCTCAGCGGGGTGCCGGTGGTGGTGAAGGACCTCATCGATGTGGTGGGGGTCCCCACCCGCTGTGGCAGTGCGATCTTCGCGGACGCCGAACCGGCGCGGGCGGACGCCGCTGTGGTGGCTGCGCTGCGGATGACGGGCGCGGTGCTGGTTGCCAAGACCCACACCCACGAGTTCGCCTACGGCCCCACCGGGGACGTCGCCGCCGAGGGACCCTGCCTCAACCCGCACGATCCGCGACTGATCACCGGCGGTTCGTCCAGTGGATCGGCCGCCGCGGTGGCCGCGGGCCTGGTGCCGTTGGCCTTGGGCACCGACACCGGCTGCTCGGTACGTACCCCGGCGGCGCTGTGCGGAGTCGTCGGGCTGAAACCGAGCCGAGGTGTGCTGCCCACCACCGGGGTGTTCCCCCTCTCGGAGACCTGCGACCACGTCGGGTTGCTCGGTTGCGACATCGGCACGGTTTCGCTCGCCTTCACCGCGCTGACCGGCCACCGGATCGATCTCGGCGCCCCGGTGCGCGGCACGGTGGTCGGGCGCCCGACCGCCCCCTACTGGCGGGTGCACGATCCGGAGATCGCCGCCGCGGTGGACCGCGCCGCCGTCACCCTGGCCTGCGCCGGAGCCACCGTGCGGGACGTCAGCCTGCCCGGTATCGAGGAGCTCGCCGCCACTTATCCGGTGATCGTCGGTACGGAGGCGTACGCCACCCATGCCCGTTGGTTGGACCAGCGCTCCGGCGACTACCAGCCGGCCACGGCCACCCGGCTGCGGGCCGCCGCCACGCACACCGCCACCGCTTACGTCACCGCGCAGCGCACTCGCCGTAGGCTGGCCGCCGAGCTGACGATCCAGTTGCTCGCTCAGGGGGTCGACCTGCTGCTGCTCCCTACCACCCCGCTTCGGGCCACTCCGATCGGTGCCGAGCAGGTCGACGCCCCGGACGGCAGGCGAGTCGCGGTGCGGCCCGCTCTGCTCTCCCTGACGTTGCCGTTCAACCTGCTCGGCTGGCCCGCGGTGTCGGTGCCCGCGCCGGGGGTGAGGGGATTGCCCGCCGGCGTCCAACTCGCGGCGATACAGGGGGGTGAGCAGCTGATCCTGACCGCAGCGGCCAAAATCGCGACAACCGATGTCGCAACCGGCTGAGCGCGGATCAGGCGCGCCCCGCCAGCCCGGGGTAATCGAGCACCAGACCGTCGCCGTCCACGGTGAGCTCCGCGTCGAACGACTCGTCGGCCAGGCTCACCACCGCGGGATCACCCACCGAGACGGTGCGGTAGGTCTGTTGGATGAGGCGCACCTCCAGGTCCGGCAAGGAGACGAACACCATCGGTAGGCCGCGCTCGGTAGCCGTCCGGTGCAGGTCCAGCCGTCGCACCGGCAGCGCGTTGAACAGCGGGCTGAATGCCAGATCGACATCCAGGGCGCCGCCGAAGTTGGTGCGCACGGCACCCGAGCCATGGTCGATCAGCCAGATGCCCTCCTCCGAACGAGTCAGGGTGACGTGTTCCTCACCCTGAGCGCGAGTGGTGCGGACGGTCAACCGCCGTACCACCCCGCTCTCGTCGGTGGCCAGCGAGTACGACGCGGAGTAGGGTTCGGCATCCTCCCGGGGAGCGGCTACCAGCGAGCCGGTGGCCCGCAGGCTCCGCTCGCCCAGCACAACCCGCGCCGATTCCAGCCGCAGGGCGTCCATGCCTGCCCAGGCGAGCATCCTCGTCACGTTCGTGCGACGAGCCGCGGTCTCGGCCGGAACCTGTTGACCCGCCTCGGCGGCGCTCATTGGCCGGCCGCCGGGACGGGGTCGTTGTCGAGCTTCACCTACAGGCCCCCTTCGCGCTGGTCGGTGCGCTGCCGACCGGAGGCAGGCAACGCGCGCGAGCCTAGCCTGGTCCCTGCCTGGTGGGCCATCCGATCGCAGGTATGCCCCACTCGTGGGCGGGGAGTAACCTTCGTTACGGACGAGCGCCCGGAGCGGCCATGCTGGCTGCTCGTCTTGACAGGAGATCCCGTCTACGCCCGGGGGCAGCCGAGCGTGCAGATTGTTTACGCTGCATGCTAATCACGCTCCACCGAAGTCGACGGCCGCGTTGTAACGAACATGAACTGAAAAGGACGACATGCGCACGCCCGTCTCCGACCGCCGACCGCGGGCCGGAATGACCGTTGCTCCCCGTCATAGGCAGAGCCGACCCATGCCCATGAGTGCTGTTGCCGTACGGCGCGGCCGGTTCGGTGAATTCGAACTGAGACCCGTACGGGAGCACACCGTCGAGGCGCTCCCGGAGGAGGCCGGCACCGACGAGGGCCGGTCTGCTTGACGAGGATCAGTCGAGGGGTTGCAGTCACGGTGTAGCGTCTGGGGGAGGCGCATGGACGGCAGGTGGTGCAGGTGGCCCCCACAACGGAGCCCCCTACAACGGAGCCCGGTACGGTGGCGTGTAGTCACGCCGTGCCGTACGGACAACATACCTGCGGGATAGTCGGTTTCGGTTATGAACGGCTGCGGATGGTCAGCGGTTTTGTGCGCAGTGGGCTTCTGGCAGGCGATCGGGTGTGGTGCTTTCCGAATGGGTCCCGGTCCGAGGTCCTGGATTGGCTGCACCGCAATGACGTCGCCGAAGACGAGGCCATAGCCAGTGGTCAGCTCACTGTGCTCCCCACCCAGGAGTCGACCCTGTGCTACCTGGACTCCGATCCGGACATGGTGCTCGACGGCCTGCGCCGCGCAGTCGACGATGCTCTCGACGCCGGGTGGAACGGGTTCCGGATGGTCGGGGACCTGGGCTGGGCGATCCGCGAGCAGTGCTGCCCGCGGAGCCTGATCGAGTTCGAGGAACGGATCGGCGAGATACTCGCCGGATCTCCCGCCGCGACCCTGTGCCAATACGACCGATACCGCTTCGACGCCGCCACCATGATCACTCTGACCGAAATGCATGCCGCGGTGATGGGAACGGTGCAGGGCGGTGAGCAGTTCACGTGCAGCCCGCTGGACGAGCTGCCGGGATTACGGCTGGCCGGAGAGCTCGACCTGGCCACGCGGGATGCCTTCATCACCGCGCTCGAAGAGGCCATGAGCGACACCGATGACCTGCATCTGGAACTGTCCGAATTGACTTTTGTCGACAGCGGCGGTGCGCAGGTCATGCTCCGATTCGCCGAGCGGTTGCCCTCGGGTAACCGGATAGTCCTGCACTGGCCTCCACCGTCGCTGAGAATTGCCCTCGACCTTTTGTGGAATGAGCCCAAACTCATTGATGCCGAAGGGGAGTGGATCTGAGAAGATCATGTGCTCCCCTCGTCGGCACGGGAGATGTTACACAGAATTTACCTGCGACTGGCCGCCTCGGGTGTTGGGGGCAGTCAGGATGCGATGGTGACTGCGGACCGTGGTGGAATAGGGGTCCTGGGTAGCTGATTGGGGTGAGGGTGTGGGTCCGGTGTGGGTGGGATGGATCTTTTCCGTAGCCTGCCTCGCGGTAGCGGGTTACCACGCCGGAGTGCTGATCACTTCTCGCTGGGTACGCCGGGACAGCGCTGAGCACCGATCGGTGACCGGGCACGAGTGGGGGTACGTGCTGTCGCATCTGGTGATGGCGCTGGGGATGGCCGCCATGTTCTCGCCGCTCGGTGACCCCCTGTCCCCGCTGGTGTGGTTGATCGTCTTCGGGATGGCGGGTGCCTGGTTCACGGCCTGCTTGTTGCGCGCGGGTGGACCTGCCGGTGATCGGACGAGTGCGCCCGCTGCGGAGGCCACGTACCTGCACGCCGGGCAGCTTCATGGTGGGCATCTGCACGGTGCCCACCATCATCTGGTGGCCAACCTGGCGATGTTGTTCATGGTGATCGGTGGCCACCACCGGCACGGAGCCGGCGAGGTGAGTGCCGATGGCGTAGCCGGGGGGCAGGGTGGTCCCGGCCACGAGGGACACACCATCGTGGCGGGTGGCGGATGGATCGAAGGGCCGATCGGCACCGTGGTCACCGTGGTGTTGGCCGGTTACTTCGCCGTTCATGCCGGGCGGTCGTTTCATGCGCTGTTCAGTGCGCCGCCGCGGGAGTCGATGCCGCCGGCCGGGTCCGCCGGGGAGACCGCCGGGACCGGGTCGGTCGCGGTGGTCAGCGTGCGCGGCCCCATCGTACGGTCGCGGGTGGAGGCCATCTGCCATGTGGTGATGGGGACAGCGATGACTGTCATGTTCGGGCTGATGCTGTGATCGGGATGCCGGGCTGTGGGGCTCCCAGCCGGGTGACCCGTACGGTGGCTGTGGCCGGAGTGGCACTCGCCGCTGCGGCCGGTGGGCATCTGGGAGCGGGGGACACGGGGTTGTCTGCCGCCGGAGTGCTGGCGGCGGCGGTGGTGCTGCTGGCGCCCGCCTGGTGGTTGACCGGACGGGAACGCGGCTGGGCACCCCTCGCCGGAGCGCTGCTCGCTGGTCAGTTGGCCGCGCACGCGCTGTTCACGGGGACCTCACCGGAGATCGGACCGGATGCGGTCACCACCATGAGCCCAGGACACCACGAGGTCGGCTGGTTACCCGTCGACCTGATGCTGTTGGGCCATCTCCTGGCGGCGGCGGTGGGGGCGGCGTGGTTGCGCCGCGGCGAGCGTCGAGCCTGGGCCGCGGCCCGGCGAGCCGCCGCGGCCCTGCGTCTCACCGTGTCGGTGTTGTTGAGCCGCCCTGTTCCGGTGTTCGTCGACGACGCGGGGCTGCGCTGGGACGCGCGGGCAGATCTCCCCGTCCACCGGCATGCCGTGCTGCGCAACAGCATCATCCTGCGAGGACCTCCGCTGGGCGGATAAGCACACGACGTCTCTCTCGACGACGGCCGTGCCGTCCCCTGTTTCTAGGTGGCCGTGCCGTCGCCTGCTTTCGCCTGGCCGCGTCGGTGCGGCCGAGATTGCCGTGCTTTCCGACCTTCCCCCCGGGAGTACCTGTCATGACGACTACTTCTGATCCAGCGGCGAGCTCCTCACCGCAGACGATCGAACCGTTGCCCCCGCTGCACGATCCCGAGGATCGGCTTCCGTCCGCGCGCGGATCGACGTGGGCACTACTGCGCCCCGTGATGTTGCGGGTGCACTTCTTCGCCGGGGTGCTGGTCGCCCCGTTCCTGGCCGTGCTCTGCCTGACCGGGCTGGCCTACGTTTTCAGTCCCCAGCTGAATGACCTGGTCTACCAGGACGAGTTCTTCGTCGATGGGCCGGCCGGTACGCCCCGACCGCTGGCCGACCAGGTCACCGCCGCACTGGCGGCCACTCCCGGCGCCACCCTGTCGACGGTCGAACCTGCCACCGCACCGGATCGGACCACGAAGGTGGCGCTGTCGCTGCCGGAGCTGCCCGAGGGGGCGACCCAAGCGGTCTACGTGAACCCCTACACCACCGAGGTCCAGGGTTCCCTGACCTTCCTGCACAGCGAGCCACCGCTGCAGGCCACGCTGCGCGACCTGCACGGCGACCTGTTGCTGGGTGACGTCGGCCGGTTGTATTCCGAATTCGCCGCGAGCTGGCTGCCGGTGCTGGTCTTCGGTGGTCTGGCGCTGTGGTGGTCGCAGTGGCGGGGCAAGCGGCGGGCGCGGGCACTGCTGCTGCCGCCGACGCATGCCCGGCCCGGCCGCGGCCGGATTCGCGGCTGGCACGGCAGCGTCGGGGTATGGCTCACCGTGGCGCTGTTGTTCATCAGCGTCACCGGACTGACCTGGTCGCAATATGCCGGTACCCGGTTCGACGCCATCATCACCGCCCTGGACGGACGGACCGCGAAGCTGACGGCTGAGCCCGTCGAGGGCACCGGGCAGACGGTGTCGGTGGATCAGGCGCTGACCGCCGCACGGTCGGTAGGACTGTCCGATCCGGTCATCATCACCGCCCCGGATGAGCCAGGCGCGCCTTACACGGTGGTCGAGAACTCACCGTACTGGCCGATTCAACGGGATCAGGTGGCCGTGCACCCCTATACCGGGCAGGTCAGCGAGCAAGCTCAGTGGTCGGACAATGCCCCGCTGGCCAAGCTGAGCACCATCGGCATCCGCCTGCACACCGGCACCCTGTTCGGGCTGGTCAATCAGCTCGCCATGGCGGCGATGGCGCTGGGCCTGCTGGCCATGGTGTTCTGGGGCTACCGGATGTGGTGGTTGCGGCGTCCCACCCGTGCCACCCGTGTCATCGCGACCACCGGTTCCCCGGCTCCGCGGGGTGGGCTGCGCAAGCTGTCCCTCCCGATGCTGCTCGCGATCGTGGTGCTCACCGCCGCGGTCGGCTGGCTGATCCCGGTCCTGGGCATCAGCCTGCTGCTGTTCCTGGCCGCGGACCAGGTCTGGACCAGGATCAAACTCCTGCGGCGCACACCGCCACCCGCAGCGGCACCACCCGCAGAGGATCCGTTGCTCAGTAACCGCAGCTGAGCCGGATAATCCGTACCGCGCC
>JBOHHD010000035.1:0-6107 GCA_050700515.1 Pseudonocardiaceae bacterium | reverse complement strand
TCGCCGATCATGGTCCAGCGGTGACTACGGCGATGACCCAGCAGCTCCCGGGCTATGACTGAACGCCACAGCTACGTCACGTCGAGCCACCATGACTTTGCCCTGGCCTCGGTCCAGCCCCGATCGGCCGCAGGTGCGATGTCACGGGCGCCACGGCGGGCAGGCGGCCATCAGCGGCGCGGCCCCACCACAGCGCCGGGGTGCTCATGGGATGGGGCCCGATCGGTCGCCGGGAGCCGGAGGGAGCGGCTCGCGCCGGCGACCGACCGGGGTCTTGGGAGTGATCCCGAACGCGAGAGGCGGCACCGCATACCCGGGATCCAGTCGTTCAGACAGGACCGCGTACCGGGCCTTACCGGTGTCGGTGAGACTCATCCGGCGCAACTCCCACAGCGCATCCCCCTCGGCGACAGTGACCAACCCGGCCCAGACGAGCTGATCGAAGACTCCGGTCAGGTGCCCGGGGGTGGGGCGGCCACGATCGAAATACGCACCGCCCGCCCGCGCCATACCGCCACCGTCGACCCGGCGCAATGCCAACTATGGGTACAGCTCCGGGTCACTCATCGCGCACCGGCCAGGATCGCCTCCGCCACCCGGATCGCCTCGGCCTTCGCCAAACGCACCCCGAACCTGCCCCAACCATGGGGATACAGCGCCCAACAACCACCAGTGACCTCGTGCACCACGACCAACTTGCAACAGTCACCGTCATCAATACGGTGCCCCTCGACCACCGTCCGGCTACGCTCGTTACCCCGCTGCGCCCCGACATCCATATGTCTGCCCACCCCTCGCTGCCCGATTCACGATCTGGAGCCCGCCCCGGCCATGGCCAGCTATGCACAACCGGGGCGAGCAACCGATCACCGGACGGGGAGCGATCGGTGATCGACAGCACAGAGCGTGGCGCAACGACAACCGGGTGCCTTGACGCCGAGTCAAGATCAGCAGGGATCACCCGAATGGGCTAGAACGGCAGGCCGGCCCGGTACGCCATTCCGCGCAGCTCGCGACCGAGCGCCTCGTCCCGAGTCCGCGCGACCAGCTCGGAGAGCACCCGGCGGGTGCCGGGTGAACGACACACGCTGTCCGGGCTGATCCGCTCGGCCGCGCGCAGCGCCGTCACCGCCTCCTCGCGCCGCCGGACCTGGGACAGCGCCCGTGCCCGGTTGACGTAGTAGTTGGCCCGTCGCTTGGGCGGCAGAGCCGACAGATCGACCGCATCGGACAGCTCGGCGGCGCGCTCCTCCTCCCCTGCCTCCAGCGCCACACTCATCCGCCACAGCCCGACGTTGCTCGGGCCGAAACTCATGTAGTGGGCATTGCCGTCCCCGGTGCGCTCGGCCAGCTCAGCCGCCACCGCCAACGGTGCCTCGACGTCGGCAGGACGGGAGTCGGACGCAGCGAGCAGGCACCGGGTCAGCGACAGCATCCCGTCAAGCTGATGATCTCCGGTCTCTGGTGTGTCGGCGAGCAGCAGCCCGGCCAGCTCGAACCCCCCGGTGGCCAACAGCCCGTTGGCCAGCCCGAAAGTAGCCACCCCCAAGGCAACGGGTTCATCCAAGCGCTGTGCAGCTTCGCGGCTCAGACAGGCCGCCTGCCAGGCCAGATCACCGGATTCGTGCACCGTGAACAGCCAGCCCTCGACCGCCTGCGAGTACAACAGCGTGGCGATCCGCAACAGCTCGGCGTCATCCCGGCCTGCCTCGATGCTGGTATGCAAATCACGAATCAAAGCCGGTAGCATGGCACCGACTTCGGCCTCCCGGCACGCCTGCTTCGCGGCCAATGCGGTGTCAGCCCGAACCCGTAACTGCTCAACGGGCTGCACCTGACCACCGGGCAGACCCATCATCACGGCCTGCATCGCATCACGGACAGCGGCGACAGCCGATTCCGTAGCGGGGTCGGCAGGCAACGGCGAAGCACCCAAGTCGAACAACTCTCCCGGGGAAACCTCCAACGCATTCGCCAGAGCCACAATCCGCGATCGCCGATTCAGCGCACGCTTACCATTCTCCAACAGCGACAGATAGCTCTCCGTGATCCCGGCCAACCCAGCAATCACCTCAAGCGTCTTGCCCCGCGCTTCCCGGATCTCACGCAACCGCCGACCGATCGTACGCGCTTCCTCATCATCCATTACCGACCTCTTCTCACCAGCTCCCCACCAATACCCTGGGGCCGTCACCCCAGGGCGCTAGAGCTCAGTGAGGAGATAGCGCCAGGCTACGTCCCAAACCACTCGATCAGGTGCGCACCCCTGCCGCCAACCGGCCGGCGAGTCGGCCCGTCTGCGCGGACTCGCCAAGCTCAGCGGTTGTGACAGGCCATCTGGAGCGAGCCAGTCCACAGTGGTATCAGTTTGATACCTTAGAGTGATGGCGATGACCTTGCGGCTCGATGACGACGACCACGACGCTTTGCGTGCGCAAGCCGAGGCGGAGGGCAGGTCCATGCAGCTGGTGGCGCAGGACGCGGTCCGGGAGTACATCCGCAGCCGCACGGCCCGCGCCGACGTCGCCCGGGAAACCGCGTGGGTCGTCGCAGAGTACCGCGAGGCGCTCGAGCGGCTCGGCGCCTCGTGACACGCTATCTCACCTTGGAGGATCTGCTGTTCGTGGCCTCCCAGGCGTGCCCCCCGGCGGTAGTTCGTGATCATGGATTGCTGGAGTCAGCGCTGGCCCGGCCAGCAGCCACGGTGTTCGGATCCGACGCCTACCCAGCGTTGCATACCAAGGCCGCAGCGCTGTTGCACTCGCTGGCGGGCAACCACGCGCTGGTGGACGGCAACAAGCGGTTGGCGTGGGCGGCGTGCGCGGTGTTTCTGGGCATCAACGGGCAGCGCCCGCACGCTGGCCAGGACGAAGTCGTGGAGCTGGTGGTCTCGGTGGCTGAGGGCACCCTGAGCGACGTCGAGAAGATCGCGGAGCGACTGGCGGTGTGGAGCGGGAAACGCTGAAGGATACCAAGATCCCCACAAACCCCGACGAACGGCTGCGACTGTGCGGAACTATGAGGTCAGACGACGAGAGTGGCTACCGCGCCGTCCACAATGCGGACATCGGCAGGCAGGTCAGCCCATCCCCGAAACTGAGCTGTTGTGCACCGCAGTAGAGAATGAAGCCGGCGCGAAAGCGTGAGCCGAGGCGGCGTTGTAACAGCCTGAGCCCGCTGAAGTCCCCTCCCCGGACCGTCTCGGCTGCCTTCACCTCGACCGCGACGATCTCGCCTGCATCGTTCTCCAGGAGGGCGTCGACCTCATACTGGTCACGATCCCGATAGTGGTACAGCCGCGCCGATACCTGAGACCAGGTCAGCTGCCGCGCCAGCTCGGTGAGGACAAAGTTCTCCAGCAGTCCACCATGGTGAGCGTCACCAACCAGGCCGGCACTCAAATGCGCCGCGAGCCCCGAGTCGGTGAAGATCAGTTTCGAGGCACCGACCGCCCTGGCGGTGGCTCCGGAGGACCAGGCTGGAATGCGCCTGATGAGGAAGACCGTCTCGAGAATATTCAGGTAGCTGCGCACAGTGGGCGCCGAGACGGACAATTCACCGGCGAGCCTGGCGGCCCGGAGTAATCCGGCGCTCTGCCCGGCGAGCAACACCAGGAGGCGGCGCATGTCCGTGGCGCGTTCGATGTCCGCGACCTGCTTGACGTCCCGGCTGATCACGTCGGCGAGGTACCCCTCAAAGAAACGGGCCCGCCGCCGAGGCACCTCACGCCGGACAGCTTCGGGGTACCCACCGCGGATGGCCCTTGCGAGGTACTCGCGGCGCCCGAGGTCGGTCGGCTCGACCCTCAGTTCGGCTCCGAAGCGGAACACCGCATCGACGAAGTCGTCGGCGCTTCCCTCGATCTCACCCTGGGAGAGCGGCCAGAGCTCGATGGTCTCCGCGCGGCCAGGCAGCGTGTCGGGGAGGCTACGCAGCGCCAACAAGCGAGCGGAGCCGGTGAGCAGAAAGCGGCCGGGCCGCGGATCCCGGTCCACCGTGTGCTTGATCGCCAACCAGAGCTCGGGAACGCGTTGGACCTCGTCGATAAGCATGAGCCCGTCGTGCCGGAGGAACCGCACCGGATCTTCGACTGCCGCTGCGCGCGTGACGGGGTCGTCGAGGAACCTCGTTACACCACCTGTGCTAAGGCGCAGGACGAGCTCCGCAAGGGTGCTCTTGCCCACCTGGCGGGCACCGTTGACGACGACCACCCTGGTGTCGGAGAGCGCCTCCTCCACCAGTGCGGTTGCGCGCCGAGGCAGGTAGTCACCGGCTGTCCGCATCGCCTCAGCGTAACAAAGAATTTCTGTTTGCCGAGTACCCTGCTTTCAATCTGCCGACCCAATATCTTTCTTCTTGCCGGGGCGCTCCCGCGAAGCGTGACCTCGGCGCGCTCAGCCCGATCGGGTTCAGCCTCGATACGCGTGTGTGAGGTGCGCGATTCGGCTCCGTCCAGCCGATAAGGCCGACCGTATCGCCGGCTGGCGGCGGTAGCGTCGTGGGCATGGCTGAACTTTCCCCAGAGGTGCGGGACCTGCTCGGCGGTCGCAGCATGGCGCACGTCGCGACGCTGATGCCCCACGGCGCACCGCATGTCTCGCCGGTGTGGATCGCCGTCGAGGGCGACCACCGGGCGATCTTCTCCGCTTCCCGGTCCGCACCGCGATCGTATCTCTGATCGAGCCCGAGCGGGTGCGCTGGCAGGATCTGCCGTTTGAGCACCCCTCGGACAGCTGAACGGATCCTGGGCATCCGCCGACTAAAGGGACACAGCCATGGCGACCGACGGACACGCCTCGCTCTCCGCGCTTTACCGCGGGGCGCAGGAACGATTGAGTGAACTCGTGCTCGCACATCCGGAGGCCGACCGTGACTGCGTGCCGGCCACCCCCGGCTGGTGCGTCCATGATGTCGTCGCGCACCTCGCCGGCGTGGCCGAGGACCTCACCGACGGCCGGCAACCGACCGGCGGCCCGACCGAGGACTGGACCGCAGGCCACGTCACCCGCGGAAGGGACGTGCCGACCGCGGAACTCCTCGTCAGGTGGGCGGACCGCAGCCCTGCGATCGACGCGATCCTCGACGCCACGCCTGCCTGGCCGATTGTCCTCGACGTCGGTGCGCACGAGCACGACGTACGCGGCGCCCTCGACGACACCGGGGCTCGCGACAGCGACCTCGTCACCATCGGCGCGAAGATCCTGCTCAAGGGCCTGCAGGTGCCGCACCCCCTGGTCGTGAAGACCGAAAACCTCCGGCTGGAACTGGGCCCGTCGACCGTCGAGGACGAGCCCGTCACCCTGACGACGACGGCATTCGAGGCCTTTCGGTGGCGGTTGGGCCGTCGAAGCCGTCGCCAGCTCAAGGCGATGGACTGGAGCGGTGACCCCGGGCTGTTCCTGGATCACCTGTGCGTCTTCGGCCCCGCCGACTCCGACATCCTGGAGTGACCTGGGACCTCCTGGAGTGACCCGGAACGGAAATCGATGCAGCAGAGCCCAGAACCGGGTGCGGCACACGGTGAGGGCTTCGCGCAGCGCCTGCCACTATCGTGTGGCTCCTACTTCCGGCGAAGGGGACGCGCATGGGCGAACGCGTGGTCACGGCGGTCGACGCGATGGTTGATCCGAAGCGCGAAGGCGATCTGCTTGACGGTTTCCGACAGCTCAACGAGGGCCAGCAGCCGGACGGCCTGCTGCGCTCGGAACTCCTGCGCGGGCAAGGCGGCGCGTGGCGCATTCAGACGACGTGGCGGGACCGGGACGCGCTCATCGCCCTGCGAAACAGCGGCAAGCCGCCCGCGGCCCTTGCGCTGCTCGACCGCCTGGGCGCCGAGCACTCGCACGCGGTCTTCAGCATCGAGCAGAGCCACCCCGTTTAAGCCCGCAGTAGCACGACCAGCAGGACGAACAGCGCAGCCGGACCGGTCGCCGCGACGAGCAAGCTGATCAGGCGCAGGGTCTGGGGCCACTCGGTGATCGCGACGCGGACCGTGGTGCCGACCTCTTCAGCCAGGCTCACTGTGCTCGCCTCCCTGGTGTCCGTGGTTACCCGTCGGGGCTCACGCTGGACCACGGCGACCGGCGGGACAACGACTGCCTCCGGAT
>JBOHHD010000034.1:0-27388 GCA_050700515.1 Pseudonocardiaceae bacterium | reverse complement strand
CGGCATGGTCTTGCTGCGCAACCTGGATGCTGCCGGTTCCGGAGACGTCACGGACTACGCAGAGCTCCTGCACTATCGCAGCAGCACCGGCACGGAGATCGACTTCGTCGGCCGCCGGATGGGCGAGGTCGCGGTGGAGAGCAAGTACGTCGACGATCGCTGGGCCCGGGAGGCGCAGACGCTCGCGGCATCCGGATGGCACGGCGTGATCGCGACGCGGTCGGTGACGCAGTGGCGGGGCGAGGTCTGGGCCGTCCCGGCTCCGATCCTCGCACTCATCCTCGGCGGGTGAGATCGGCGAGGGCACGGCGCCCGCCCAGCTGTCCGTGCCAGCCGACTGGCGGCACGCCGCCTCCGAGGCCGAGCAGTGGATGTATCAGATCCGATATGATCATGGTCGTGATCGATGCTCCGGGGGGAGTGCGCAGCCCCACCCTGATGCAGGTGTTGAGATCTGCCGCACGGCTACAGGAGCTCGTTCCCGACGCAGTGCTCGTTGGTGACTCGACAGCCGCTCTGTATGCGGGTCACCGCGACTCCTATGATCATGACCACGTCCTGGCAGACCTCGCCGATCGCTTCAATCCTTCGCCAGTACAAGAACCTCGCGGCACGCTGGCGGGAGTGGGACGAGGTCGTCTCGGTGTGCCGCAGGCCGGCGACCACAATGGTGGAGGGACGGTAATGAGCCTGGCGTTCCGTAACCTCGACCTCTCGCCGGAGGGCCCCGTCGAGCTCTGGCCCACCGAAGCGATCCTGACCGCGCTGGAGAGGGGCGGGTTGGGGCACTGGCGACGGCTCACCGCGGCGATCTACAAGGACCCGTGGGGACCGGTCGCCCGGCGGGTGCAGGAGGCGCTGGAGGTGTCCCGGCCCTACGGCGTCGGCGTCCTGATGACCGACGTGCTCACCACCGCTCGGACCCGGGCCGAACACACCGAACGCGCCGAGGTGGCCGCCGAGATCACCCAGCTGCTCGCGGCATCCGGGCTGGCCAGGGCGGAGTTCGCCGCGGCGATCGGCACCTCGACATCACGGCTGTCCACCTACCTCAATGGCAAGGTCACCCCGTCAGCGGGACTGCTGGTACGGATGCGGCGGGTCGCGGCTCGCCGCGCCGGTCCCGTTCAATAATTCGGGTAGCCGCACCACGGCGGCTTTGGACACGTGCGTAAGCATGCTGTCCCCGGCTCCTAAGAAAGTGCTGCTGAACTCTTGTCGGTCGGCTCCGGGTACTCGGTCTCGGGCTCGATGATGGTTCGCAGCGCTGTGCTGGCCGTGGTTTCCGCCTCATGGATCTCACCGAGGATCCTGCTCATCGCCGCGAGACGCTCACCGATCGTGTCGTCGTCGAATGGCGGTGTACTCGCGTGCTCGGCGCGCAGCCGCCACAGTTGCTCGGCGGCCTCGTCCCGCTCGGCGGCGGCGTCATCGCCGTGGGCCACGGCGCTGGACACGGTGGCGGTGAGCTCCCGCAGCCGGGCCGGCATGGGAAGATCGGCCGGTAGCGCGGTCTCGGCAAGGGTGTGCCACCGCTCGGCGGCGGTCCGCCAGAGGGCGGCGTGCTCGGCGAGGGCCGGCCGGTCGAGCAACGCGGCGGCCTGGGTGAGGAACTCGGCGAACAGCAGGCGCAGGTTGCCGCCGGTCATTCCGGCCGGCTCGATGCCCTCCCAGACGTTGAGCAGGGCGTCGGTCAAGCCGACCCGGTCGGCGAAGACCTGGGGCCAGGCCTTGGCGGCCCGGGTGTCGGTGAGCATGCGCGACCAGGCGCGCCAGGCCGGCAACGAGAACGAAGTCGAGGGCCCGCTCAGGTGAGCGGCGACGTCGCGGAGCCCGGCCCGGACGGCCTGGCGGAGTTGTTCCGCCGTGACGGGCCGGGCGTCGTCGATCACCAGCAGGGCGTTGCGGTAGCTGCCGACGCGGGCTCGCGCCCGGTCGAGGTCGTCCCGAGCGACGGTGAGGGGGGCGAGGTTGCGGTCGTCGAGGTGCGCCCGCCCGTTCTCCTGGGCGTAGACGATGACCGGGTGGCCGCCGTGCCCGTCGAGGAACGCCGGCAGTCCCCAGTAACCGAGGTGATAGCGGTCGGGCCAGACCATGGCGGGGTTTCCCGCGTCCAGTTCCGCGGTGAGCCGGGTGGCCGCGCCCCGGGCCCCGCCCGTCCGGTGCCAGCGGGCGTCGACCCCGAGCCGGGCCAGGGTCCGTTCGGTACGGCGGTCGAAGTACTGCCACTGGTTGGCGAAGCCCAGCACCACGACCCGGCTGTTGTCGTGCTTGAACTCCCACAGGATGTAGCCGGCGCCGAGACCGCCGCCGACGCCGAACAGCATCGCCTCGGTGAGCGGTCCGTCCGGACCGGTGACGTTGTGGTGCGCGAGCAGGGCGGCCAGCCCAGCCGCGTCGGGATCGGTTCCGCCGCGCAGCGTCCAACCGTGATCGATGTGCACTGGGTCGGTCCCGTTCCCGTTGAGGTGGGCACGGGCGGTGGCGTAGCGCTCACCGGTCTTGGCCATCCGGGCCCGGATCCGTGCCTTGAGTTGCTTCCTGGACGTCATCGCGTGTCTCTTCCGGCTGCCGAAGCGACACCAAAGCCCCACGCTCTCGGGCATCGCGGCAGCCAGTGACTCAACGCGGTCTGCGGATACCGTTCCGAGGCGCCCGAAGTCCCCTTTGCCTCCGCATCGCCGGGCCGCGTGGGAACCCGGTCAGGAGGTTCGGCGTGGAACTCGCCATGGACGAGCATACCGGCCCTGGCTCAATGGACAGACGCGACACCCCGACAGTAGAGTTCGGTGCCCGCAAGGCGCTGAACACGCTCTTCTGCCGAGGGCATCGCCGTGTCGCGCTAGGTGTGAGCAGCGTCCATCGTCACCACCACACGCTTCCGGCCCTCCCGGGGACCCCGTGCGAGCAACGTCTCTACTTGGGTAATCTCGTTCGTCCCGGCGGGGACCCGTACCTGCGCGACGGTCACACCCACCCCATGAATCATCGCTGAGAACAGCGTGAATTTATCGTTCTCCTCGGTCCAGGCGCCACGCGGCACCCACCAGCAGATCCAGCTCCTCGGCGTCGACGCTGTCCAGCACGCGCCCGATGGTGGGCCCGCTCGGCCACCCGAACGCGCACCGAAATTAACACCATTTCGTATATTCTGCCGCAGCCAAGTGCAACGTCCGGGAAAGCGGGATTGGTCCGCCTGAATTTTTCGATACTCAACACGGAGGGTGGGGGAGAGCTCCGACCGGTAGCAGAGGTACGCCGTCGTCGTGTCCACAACGGGTGAGCAGCATTTCCAATTCGACGTCATCATCGGCCAGGCGCCCTTCGGACTCGACGACGTACTCGTGAATGAAACAGTCGAGAGGTCGGCCTGCGACAGTCGTGGGTCCAGTATAAGCGTCGGGTCCAGCCAGGAAGACCATCAGCAGTAATTTGCGAACACGAGAGCCGGACGGCCCGAGCGCGGGCTGGAAGTACGGTAGTTGCAGCACTTGAGCACTGAAACGACGATAAAAGAGAAATCGACGCCAAGGATCACCGAATTCTGTATCTCGATGTTCCCGCGGATCTTCGACTTCACCCAGCATCAGGAGTGGGGAAAGTTCCTGCGACCAGCGTTGCAATCCATAGTGGAGTAACGCGCTGCCGACCCCACCGCGGCGAAAATTCGGACTCACCGCAAGATATCCGAGCAGATACACACGACATGCCGAGTAGTAATGCCCGGTGAGGCCACCGACGAGATTATTTTTGTCGTCCCAGGCCAGAAGTGCTCGCGACCGCTCGGCCTGCTGGCCGGCAACAAACACTTCTTCGGTAACAAGTTGATCAGGATGAAAATTAGGGGAAAGTATTTCTCGGTGAAACTTCACCAATGCTGTCGAGTCGAGTTTTTCTGCGTCAACGAAGTTGATATCCGCAGGAGGACTGTGCCTAGTCACGAAGTTTGTATACCACACCGACCACGAGCCCCACCACTACAGCGGCCACCGCCAGTACGCTGACCTCCCACCATGCGGTGGTGTTCCCGTGGAGGCCAAACAGTTGGTTGACCAGGTTGAGTACCTCCGCCAACGAAGCCACCGCGAGCAACGAAAGAATAAGCTCGACGAGCGTTTGGTAACGGCGGTTGCGACGCTCTTCGTTCTGCGAGATCAGCGCGGCCAGACGTTCGTAGTAAAGCTCGACTCGGGTGATCGTCTGAGTGAGCTCCAATTCAATATCATGAAGCCCGGATGCCGTGTACAAACTCTCGCCGAACCTTCGACTAGACGGTGATTTCCATAGGTCACTGGAATGGAGCGCAGCAATCTGGTCCTGAATTTTTCGGACGTGGTCCTGCAACATCATCCTTCGCTGTGAGAGTTCCGTGGCGCCCAGCAGATGCAGCTCTTCTCCCCGCTCGGCCTCCATTGCCTTCACCAACTCCTTTCGCCAGCCTTCGAGCAGTGGTGGCAAGGAGGCCACGAACTCGGCATGCTCCTCGTATCCCAAAATTGTCCAATTGGGCGTGTCGAGCATCACCATGAATGTCGAGCTCAACGTTCGTCCGACGGAATCACTGGGAAAAGCAAAGGTACTGTCCACGAGGTTCGAATCCGGCTCGGAGCCATCCTGGGGAAGCTCGCCGAAACGTGCCCACTCCTCCAGGGTCGAGGGCAGGCCCTCCAGTGGTGCGCGAAACAACGGCCCCGTTGCTGCCAGAACATCACCCGTGGTGGCAGATCTGGCTGTGCCGTCATCATTCGTGACGATTGCGGACGCGATTTCGAGTAAGACGTGAAAATCAGCTTCGGTCGCCAGGACAGTAGGCGCGACCGAACCTGCTGAAGCATTCTCAGGCACCACAAGCTGGAACAACCGGGTGGCCAGCTCCTCGACGTACTCGGTCAGTCGTCTCCACGGTCCGGCCGTGCCGCCCACTTCGGTGACGGTCTCCAGCCCCATGTAAGGCGACGCTCTGCGCATGGCCTGATTCAATTCGTGCAATGTGTAGTCGCGGATCGGCTTCTCAATGCGAATGTAATGGTTGCCCAGCCTGCTCAGTCGGATGCTGACGGCGTAGCCGGTCAACACTTCTCCGCTGGTGGTCTGCACCGTGAGCTCGGGCAGCGAGATCGTGATTCCGCCGTAGAGCGGTTTCTGCCTTCCCTGAGCATTCCAGAGGTCGCTCAGCTGCATCGCTGCAACGTCGAATTCCCGGCCTCGTCCGAAACATTCCGGCACCAGTTGCGTGGCTCGCAGGCAGATCTCCCCGCCGTCCCGACCAGGGATCGAGAACGGGTAACAGTACACGATCTTGGCATGCTCGATCCGAATATCGGGCACCGTGGGATCGCCGAGGCGGGCGTGCAGAGCGCGCAAGCCCGCTCGATGTCCGCGGAGCTCACTGGCGTAGACGTCGGATACAACACTGGGGTCACGTTCGGCCCGCTCGAGCATTTCTATCGCGCGCCGCAACGCGGGCTCCGCTGCTCGGCCCTGCTCGGCCCACGCGGTCACGCTGTCTGCGGCCGCACGCAGGCTGTCGTAGGTGAGCTGGTGACTTCGCAGTACCGGCACCAGAAACTCATCCCTGAACCCGGCCCACTCGGTGGACAACTCGGCACAACGGGCCAGCAGCCTGGCGGACTCCGTGGCGACAAGAGCGGCCTGGGATGCTAACTCCACCGGGCAGGAGCAATTCACTGCGTTCTCTGCATGCAAACAGTGGAGCAAGGACTGCGCATGCGCAATGACAATTTCGACCGCCAACCGCACAGAAGGGTCAGCCGGTTTGGTGACCCGCTCCCACGAACTCCGCAGACTCCGGGTCGCCGCAGCGATCCGTTTTTCATCGGCGCTGATCTCCCACGCCACTTGGCAACGTACGTACACGAAAACTGATAACAGAACACAGTCGGCGGGCCGCGATTTCAGTGAGTTCCAGACCGGTAGCAAGAATTCCGTCAGCTCCTCGGTCGCCCCGTTGACATCGGCGACCCGCGACGACATCCTGAGAACGTCGTCAAGTCCGCTGAAATTCACCCCTCTGTCCTGCAGGGTCCGGCGAAGTGAGGATATCTTGCGCTGCTCGAACTCCGCGCGGATCAGCGGCCAATCGGGATCCTGAATTAGCGCACCGCGCCCGACCACAGCCGACCCGCCGCCGGATGCAGTCGGGGGCGTACCCTCGTCAACTCTCATGATCGTCTACACCGGTTCGAAGCCGCATGGTCGCTATATCGGCACCGGGCCGACGGACGTCACAACCGGCCGTCACAAGTCCGTCTGACCTGCCGGTAGTCCCTCCGGGTGGGTAAGGCAAACCCATCACACCCAAGCACGTACTTCGGCCGCGTGACGTGCCGGCAACAGCACAGGTCCCGAACATCCCGAAGCCTGCCCGCACACCCACCGCCGCGAACGTCCACGAACTGCGCCATCGAGGAGCGGATCGATGGCAATGGTCTGCGGAGGACTAGAACCAGGAGTCCGTCCGCTTCGACAGAAACATGATCAACCATTGCCTGGCCGGGACCAATCGCCTGGTCCCCCAGCCCGGCGACGGCACCTGAAGCATAAGGGCGTCATGCCCAGGAACCCGGCCGACAACGTATGTCAGTGCCCGCCGGCACCCACGTCATGGAGCAGGGACCACGGGGGGACGTCCAGTCCGGCCAGCTGGGGGATCTGCAGCGCCGACCACGGGCTGAGTGCCCATGGGGCGATCGAGACCAAATCGACCAGCTCGGACCACGGCACCCACCGGTACTCCTGCACCTCGGCCGGATCGGGCTGGGGCTGCCCGTCGACGGCGCCCACCAGAACCGGGCAGAACTCGTTCTCCACCACACCGTCGGGCGCCACCGCCCGGTAGCGGAAATCGGGCAGCGCCACCGCTGAGCGCACCAGCCGCAACCCCAGCTCCTCATCCAGCCGCCGGCCAGCCGCCGCAGTGGACGACTCCTCGGGCAACGGGTGCCCGCAGCAGGTGTTCGTCCACACCCCCGGCCAGGCTCGCTTGCCGCTGGCCCGCCGCGTCATCAGCGCCTGGCCCGAGCCGTCGAAGACGTAACAGGAGAACGCCAGGTGCAGGGGAGTGTCGTAGTGGTGAACCTGTGATTTGGGGAGCTCGCCTGCCGGGCTGAGGTGCTCGTCGAGCAGGACGACCGGGGCGTCATCGGGGTGGACCGGGCCGTTGTTCATCGGATTCAGCGACCCATCAGATCGCCGAGCAGCCCACCGGAGCGCTCGTCGCCGTCGTTGCCCACACCTTCGGGCAGTTCCTCCGAGGGTTGCACGATGACGAAGCCCTGCCCGGCGAAGCTCATCGTGAAACCCTCCCCCGTCCTGCGCCCGAGCAACGTGCCCAGGCCCAGCTGGTCGGCCCGGTGGAACCCGGTCCGCAACGACGCGGACCAGGCGATCGCGGCCTGCGGGTCAGCGTAGGTGGGCTGATCGACGTTGAGCACCACCGGTGTCCCCTTCGAGGTGATCGCGATGCGACCCGGCCCGGAGAACACGCAGTTGAACAGTCCGGCGGCCGACAGCATGCCGGCGCCCTCGACCCGGCGGATGTCGTAGCTGAGGGTGGGCTCGAAGGCCAGCACGTTCTCGCCGTTGACGGTCAGCGCGTCGCCCGGCGCTTCCAGGTCGATCAGATGCACGTCGCTCGCCTGGTCGGCGACGAAGACATCACCCTGGCCGGAAACCTTCATCAGGGGAATGCCCTCCCCGGTCAGCTTCTGCTTGAGGAATTTCTTGATCCCGCCCGAGCCCATTGCCCTGAACTGCACCTGCCCCTGGTAGGCCACCATCGAACCCTGCCGGACGAGCACCTCACCCGCCAGCGCGATCTTGAGCATCTTGGAGTTCTGCAACACCAGGCCCGCAGTGGCGGTCCGGGTCTCCTGGTGGTGGGGGGCGAACAGGTCACCGCGCATGGCAATCCCTTCCGACGTTCCCGGCAGACGCTGGTCCCTTCACGGCAGACCCCGGTCCGCCGCCCAGCGACGCAGCTCGGCCTCGGCCTCGGCACGGCTCAAGGGGCCCCGGTCCAGGCGCACGTCCTTGAGGTGCCGCCAGGCCTGACCGACCAACGGCCCCGGTGCCAGCCCGAGCAGCTCCATGATCGCGTTGCCGTCCAGGTCCGGACGGATCCGGGCCAGGTCCTCCTGCGCCCGGATCCGCTCGATCCGGGCCTCGATGTCATCGTAGGTGCGTTGCAGCGCGGCGGCCTTGCGGCGGTTGCGGGTGGTGCAGTCGGCCCGGACGAGCTTGTGCAGCCGGGGCAGCAGCTCCCCGGCGTCGGTGACGTAGCGGCGAACCGCGGAGTCGGTCCACTCGCCGCGCCCGTAGCCGTGGAACCGCAGATGCAGGAAGACCAGCTGCGCGACGTCCTCGATGACCTGCGTCGGGTACCGCAACGCCCGCAGCCGCTTGCGGACCAGCTTGGCCCCGACGGCCTCGTGGTGGTGGAAGCTCACCCCGCCCCCGGGTTCGTGTCTGCGGGTGGCCGGCTTGCCGATGTCGTGCAGCAGCGCGGCCAGGCGCAGCACCAGGTCCGGTGCGCCGTCCTCCAGCTCGATCACCTGATCGAGCACGGTCAGCGAATGGACGTAGACGTCCTTGTGCTGGTGGTGCTCGTCGATCTCCAGACGCATCGCGGGCAGCTCGGGCAGCACGTGTTCGGCCAGCCCGCTGTCCACCAGCAGCTCGATCCCGCGCCGGGGGTGCGCGCCGAGCATCAGCTTGGACAGCTCGGCCTGCACACGCTCGGCGGTGATCCGGCTGATCTCCGGTGCCATGCCGTTCAGTGCCGCCCGCACCCGATCCGCCAGGGCGAAACCGAGTTGGGACACGAATCGGGCGGCCCGCAGCATCCGCAGGGGGTCGTCGGCGAAGGACTCCTCCGGGGTGGCCGGGGTGTCCAGCTCCCGGCGGGCCAGCGCGGCGATCCCGCCGTGCAGGTCGACGAAGCGGCTGCCCCAGGCGTCCGGTTCGGCGAGCCCGCCGTGCAGCGGCAGACGCACGGCCATCGCGTTCACCGTGAAGTCCCGACGAGCCAGGTCGCCCGCCAGACTGTCACCGAAGACGACGTCGGGGTTGCGGGAGATCCGGTCGTAGCGATCGGCCCGGTAGGTGGTGATCTCACAGTGGGTGCCGGACTTCGTCGCGCCGACGGTTCCGAAGGCGATCCCGGTGTCCCAGACCGCGTCCGCCCAGCCCGCCAGGATCGCCTGGGTGGTCTCGGGACGCGCGTCGGTGGTGAAGTCCAGGTCAGTGCCGAGCCTGCCGAGCAGAGCGTCCCGCACGCTGCCCCCCACGAGGTAGAGCGAATGGCCTGCGGCAACGAACCGCGCGGCCAGCTCGTCGGCGGTCGGCGCGACCCGGAGCAGCTCCACGACGGCATTCTGCCGGGCCGCGCTCATCGCGGGACTCAGCACGGAGGCGGGAGTCAGACTTACGGTGGGAACGCCGTTCCGGACAGCGAAAGGTGAAGGTGGCACGGGGGACCAGGGTAATCGCCTCGGCCGGGTTCCCCTCAGGTGATCGGCCGAAGTCAGTGCGGTGCTCGTCTAAAAGGCACCCCGGGTTGTGGTAACCCGGGGCAATCGGGCTAACGTCGATATCATCGGCGCCATGCCCTCGTCGTCCGGCAGGTCCGGCCGTGCCAAGGCCGCCCGCGAGACGGACGGTCAGAGCCAGCACAACCCCGGTAAACGCCGAGCCGGCCGGGCTGGCAAGAAGCGGCGCGGCAGGAACAAGAAGCCGGACCAGGCCGGCCACCCCGGCGAGAATCCGAGTGAGTCCGCGCGGGACACCCCCGGACAGCACGCCGCGGGGGGGGATGCCCCAGAGCAGAACACCCCCGTGCGGGCCGACCGGCAGCAAAGTCCGGTAAGGCGGGGCCCCGGCCGGCGCGCGGCTCGGCGGCTCATCACCGTCGACGAGACTTCCGCGGGTGGCCTGGTGGTGGACACCGAGAGCAACAGCGCCGCTCTGATCGGCAGATTGGACCGGCGGGGTCGGTTGCTGTGGTCGCTACCCAAGGGACATATCGAAGCCGGCGAGACCGCCGAACAGGCCGCCGTACGCGAGGTGGCGGAGGAGACCGGCATCGCCGCCGCGATTGTGGCAGCCTTGGGCAGCATCGACTACTGGTTCGTGGCCGAGGATCGTCGAGTTCACAAGACGGTGCATCACTTCCTGCTGCGAGCCTACGGAGGGGAGCTCTCCGATGCTGATGTGGAGGTCACCGCGGTCGCCTGGGTACCCCTGCCTGAACTGCAGAAACGGTTGGCCTACGCCGACGAGCGCCGTCTGGTGCGCCGCGCCACCGAGCTGCTGGCGGATCCCGCGTGAGGCACAGTGTGAGGGGACAGGTCGTCGTCCCAACGCTGCTGATCGCGGTTCTCCTCGGGTTCACGCTGCCCGGCGTCGTCGCGGATCCCTCCCCCGCCCACCAGCGGGTACACCCCCTGGCCTACCAGTCCGAGCAGCCGCAGACGCTGGCCCGGATCGAGCTGGTCGACATGTCGCCGCGGGTGGTCACCGCGGCGAGCCCATCGATACTCACGGTCACCGGCCGGGTGGTCAACGTCGGGGACCGACCCATCACCAAGCTCGGGGTCCGGTTGCAGCTCGACGATCCGGTGACCTCGGACGAGGCGGCCTCCCGAGCCATCCGCGGTGTTCCGGGGGCACCGCACGTGACGCGATTCCGCCCCCTGCGCGATGATCTCGCTCCCGGGCAGAGCAGCTCGTTCCAGCTCGACGTGTTGTTGCGCGGTGAGGCCGACCAGGAGTCGCTCAGGATCACCGAGCCGGGGGTGTACCCGCTGCTGGTGAACCTCAACGGCAAACCCGACTTCGGCGGCACCGCACGGCTGGCGGCGGTGCCGCTGCTGCTGCCGGTGCTCGGCGTACCTGCGTCCACTCCCGGTGGACAACCCGGTCCGGTGTTGAGCCCCCCCACAGAACCCACGCCGCTGACCGTGGTGTGGCCACTGGCCGCGGAACCGGCCCGGCTGCCGGTTGGTCCCGGGGAACCGATCCTGCTCACCGGCAACGGCCCGGGGTCGGATCCGATAGCGGCCCAGCTCGCCCCGGGAGGACGGCTCGACGGACTGGTCGGTGCCCTGGAGCAGGCGGTACCGCCTGGGTCCGCTCTCGCCTCGGCGGTCTGTGTCGCGATCGACCCGCTGCTGCTGGAAACGGTCGACGCGATGGGCCGTGGCTACCGGGTGGCGCATCCCCGGGGGATCGACTCCCAGGAGATCAGCGCCGAGGAGATCAGCGAGGGCACCGGCGCCCAGGACGCGCGGAACTGGCTGGACCGACTACGCAGCGCGGTCCAGGGACGCTGCGTCCTGCCGCTGCCTTACGCCGATCCCGACCTGGTGGCGCTGTCCCGGGCCGGCCTGACCGACCTGGAGGCCCTGGCGGGCAGCACCGGTGTCCGCCTGGTTCGCACCCTGCTGGGGGTTCAGCCGTTGACCGGGGTCACCTGGCCGGCGGGCGGGGTACTCGACGAACGCACCCTGGCCGATCTGACCACCTTGCAGATCCGCGCGGTGCTGCTGGAACCACGGGGACTCACCGTTCCTCCCGCGACCAACCCGGCGCTCGACTCCGCGACCAATACTGTTCGGCTCGCCGCGGGCGTGCCGGGCTCCAGCGACACCGCCGCCCTCGGCTTGCTCACCGACCCCCTGCTGACCGGAGCGCTGGACCCGAACGCGGTGGTCGAAACGCCTGGTCCGAGGAAGGCGGCGGAAGCGCCGGACCCGGGCGCGGTAAGCAGAGTGCCGGACCCCGGCGCGGTAAGCAGAGTGCCGGACCCGGGCGTAGTGATCGAAGCCCTCCGCCCCCGGGGCAACGAGACCACGGTGGCGGCCCGACCCACCGACACAGCCAATCCACTGGCTGCTCAGGACGGGCTCGGCGCGCTGGTCTACCGGGCAGGGATGGATCCGGATCCCGAACCCCTCCTGCTGGTTCCGCCACGCCGCTGGCAGGCAAGCGGCACGGAGGCCACCGCGCTGCTGCGCACGGCCCGCGGACTGGTGGAGGGCGGCTTCTTCACGCCGCGTGAGCTGACCGGGCTGGCCGACACCGATCCTGCCGGGAGCGATGACGGAACGAATCACGCCGCGGTCAATTACCCCCTGCGGAGCAGCGCCACGGAGGTGTCCTCCACCGTTACCGCCCAGGTCAAGCAGGCCCGGGACGTGCTGCGGGACCTGCATGTCGCGACCGAACGCGACGCGACCGTGGATTTGGAACCAGCCGAGCTGCTCGACCCGCTGCGACTGGGGCTGCTGCGGGGAGTGTCCTCGGCTTGGGCGGATCAACCGGATCGAGCCGAGCAGGTGACCGGCGAGGTGCTCACCGGGCTGGATGAACTGCTGGGATCAGTACGCATCGTGCCGCCCCCGGGCACCTATACCCTGGCGGCGTCGGACTCCCCGTTATTGATCACAGTGAGCAATGAGCTCCCGGCTGCCATGCAGGTGCAGCTGACCCTGTCCGAGACAGCGGGGCTGCAGATCGGGACGATCGACGTTGCGCTGGTGCCTGCCCGCAGCACCCGTCAGTTCGTCATCCCCACCGAGATCAGCCGGGCCGGTCAGTTCAGCGTCAACGCCCGGCTGAGCACCCCGAGCGGTACCGCGCTGGGCCGGCCGAGCACTCTGCAACTGCGTTCCACCGCGTTCGGGACGATCACCGTGGCGCTCACGGCGGGCGCAGGCGCTGCGCTGATCGTCTTGATTGCCCACCGCATCATCCGTCGGATACGCAGGCCGCAGACAGTGGAATCCGGGGGGGACCCCCGAGAGAGAGGTGGTTTGTGAGCCGGAAGCCGGGGATGGCAGCCATGGGCTCATCCTCCTTGGCAGGTGCCGCCGGCTCGATGGCCGTGGCCACCTTGACCAGCCGGATCAGTGGTTTCATCAGCAAGGCCCTCCTGGTTTGGGTGATCGGTTTCGGAATGATCACTGACTCGTATACGCTCGCCAACCAGTTGCCGAATATCGTTTACGAATTACTGCTCGGTGGTGTACTGACCAGCGTGGTGGTCCCGCTCATCGTGCGGGCCGCGCGAGAGGATGCCGACAACGGACTGGCGTACGTGCAGCGGCTCGTCACGGTCGCCACCGTACTTCTGGGTGCCGCGACCGCAGTCGCCATAGCGGCTGCCCCGCTGATCGTGTGGTTATATCAGGGCGACGGCGATGCGGCGAACCCCGCCCTGGCCAATGCCTTTGCCTATCTCCTGCTCCCGGAAATAATATTCTATGGATTGGGCGCGCTTTTCGGTGCCATCTTGAACGCCAGCGGCGTGTTCGGCCCACCCGCCTGGGCGCCGGTCGCGAACAATCTCGTGGTCATCGCCACCCTGGGCGTTTACACCGTCGTACCGGGCGAGATCAGTATAGATCCCGTACGGATGGGAGACGCGAAACTGCTCGTGCTTGGTATCGGCACGACTCTGGGTATCGCCATCCAAGCCATTATACTGCTCCCCGCCCTGCGTCGCATAGGTTTTCGATTCCGCTGGCGATGGGGTTGGGATCGTCGGTTGTCGCAGGCTTCTCGGCTGGTCATCTGGGTAGTGGCGTATGTTCTGATCAGCCAGCTGGGACTGATCGCCACCACTCGTGCGGCCCTGGAGGGTGATACCGGTGGGCTGGTGACATACTCGTATGCCTGGATGCTCTTCCAGCTTCCTTATGGGGTGCTCGGCGTCTCGCTGCTCACCGCGATTCTGCCCCGGATGAGCCGCTCCGCAGCCGACGGCAATATACCGGGTGTAGTGGCCGACCTCTCGGTGGGCAGCCGCTACTCGGCAATCCTGCTGATGCCGGTCGCAGTGGTACTCACCGTCGCCGGGCAGGCCATCGGAATTGCGTTGTTCGCTTTCGGTGCCAGCGGCACAGCAGATGCGAACAGGCTGGGCCTCGCACTCGCGGTATCAGCATTCGGCCTGTTGCCGTACGCCTTGACCATGCTCCAATTGCGGGTCTTCTACGCGATGGCAGATGCCCGTACTCCCACCCTCATCATGCTGGCGATGACTGCGCTCAAGGTGCCGCTGCTGCTCGCCTGCCCCCTGGTACTTGCCCCTGATGACGTGGTGCTCGGCCTCACCTTCGTGAACGCGCTGAGCTTTGTCGCGGGCGCGGTAATCGGTCAGGTATGGCTACGGGCGCGGCTCGGTCCGGTGCAGACCATCCCGGTGTTGATCACAATCGGCCGTACCCTGATCGCCGCCGTGCCGGCAATCGGCGCGGCAGTGGCCGTGCAATCCCTGGTCGGTCTCGACGGGGTCGCCCGGGCATGGGTAAATCTTGCCCTGAGTACTCTCGTAGTTGGTGTGGTGATGACCACCGCGCTGCTTGTGCTGCGCACTCCGGAATTGCGGGCCGCGCTTCAGTCGCTCCGCAGAGTCACTAGCCGATTGACGACTCGCTGAGCCGATGCGGACCAGACCGTCCTGCGGAGGGAAAATTTCTCCGGCCGCGGCGCTCGGGGCGCCCAGAGCCCGCCCTGCTCGCACTGGGCACCCGACAACTCACCGCGATACTCTCACCTGCTCGGTTCACCCATCGTCGACCACCCGAATAGCGGCTCAGGCCCGTACGCTTGGAATTTGTTCTCCGCGGTGTCGCTTGGGGGGCGGGGCTGCGCGGGTGAGATGTGCCGCGGGTGAGATGGGCAGAGAGGGTGACGGGCTGGTGAGCCAGGACACGTGGACAGGGAAGCGCCGAACCGGACCCGCCTGGCCGATCCCCGGAGCTCTTCTCCAGCGGGGTCGCTACCGGTTGGTGTCCGAAGTCGGCCGTGACAACCGCTGTGCTGCGCAGTTATGGCAGGGTCGCGACCTGATGCTGGAGCGCGATGTCGCGCTGACCGTGTTCCTCGCCGAACCTCGGAACCGCGATGCGGCTGACCAGATGCGCTCCGCCGTGGCGCGCGCGCTTCGCTCGGCCCGCCTGGTGAGCACCGGCGCAGCCCGGGTACTGGATGTACTCGACCCCGACAGCAGCGCTGGCCCGACCGTTGCGGCCGTGGTCGCCGAGTGGACACCGGGTCGCAATCTGATGGAGGTGGTTCGCCACGGCCTGGTGCCACCGTCGGTGGCTGCGGGCATGCTGGCCCCGCTGGCCGGTGCGGTCGACGCCGCCCATCGCGCGGGACTGATCCTGGGGTGTGATCATCCGCAACGGATCAGGGTGAGCGCGGACGGCCGGGCCCGGCTCGCCTTCCCCGGCGCGGCGCCGGCGACCAGCGCCCAGGACGACATCCGTGGTTTGGGGGCTTCGCTGTACCTGCTGCTGACCGGACATTGGCTGCTGCCCGGCGGCCCCACCGGCTCCCCGGTCCCTCCCCGGGAGCCGGACGGCTCCCCGGTCAGCCCGCGCGCATTGCGGCCCGAAGTGCCGGTGGAGCTGTCCACCCTGGCGCTTCGCTGCCTCGCCGGTGCGGGTTCCGGCGGTATACACACCGGTGCCGCCGTGGCGCGGGTGCTGGAGTCGAACTCGGCGACCGCCGAGCTGCTCGCGGCGATGGCCGAGCAACGGCCTGCTCCCGTCGATCCGGAACAATCCCGCCGGGTACACCGGGTCAGGCTCGGCATGTCGGTGACCGCGCTGGTCGGCGCCACGTTGCTGATCCTCGGATACGCTGGCATGCAGTTCGCCTCGGTGTTCAGCGACCGGCCGAGTGGACCTCCTCCGGTGATTGTCGACACCAGCTCGCCCGCAACGCAGGCCGCTGGTCCCGAGCCGACAGTGGCCGGACCGCCGCCCGGACCGCCGGTGGTCCCCGCGGTCGTCGACCTGTCGGTGTACGACTTCTCCGGAGAGGGCAATCCGGACAATCAGGAGGACGTGGAGCTGATCGTCGACGGCGACCCGACCACGGGCTGGTCCACCGACTCCTACTTCCAGCAGTTCCCCGTCTACAAAAGGGGGCTCGGCGTCATGCTCCGCTTCGAGCGGCCCATCGCGGTGTCCCTGGTGACCATCGACTCGCCGAGCCCGGGCACCGTACTGGAGGTGCGCGCCGCGCCGTCGCAGGACGCCGCACTGCAGCGGACCACGCTGATGGGAACCGCCACCCTGAGCAGGGGTAGCACGCAGATTCCGTTGCAACCGGCGCCCCCCACGCAATATCTCCTGCTGTGGATAACCGAGCTGAGCGGAGGGGGAGATAGGCACAAGTCCCAGCTCAGCGAAGTCGGGGTGCAGCAGCAGGCGAGTTGAAGCGAGGCTACCCTGCCTGGGTGGCCGCTGGCAGCTCGGACGCCGAACTCATCAGAGCACACGTCGCCGGGAATCCGCAGGCCTTCACCGAGTTGGTTCAGCGGCATCGAGACCGATTGTGGGCCGTCGCCCTCAGGACTCTCGGTGATCCGGACGAAGCAGCCGACGCCCTGCAGGACGCGTTGATCTCCGCGTTCCGCTCGATCAGCTCTTTCCGCGGTCAGGCCCAGGTGACCACGTGGCTGCACCGGATCGTCGTCAACGCCTGTATGGACCGGATTCGCCAGCGCCGGTGCCGCGCCACCTACCCACTGCCCGAAACGGGACCGGACGATCTTGCGGTGCCGGGCGATGCGATGGCCGACCGGGACACCGTGCTGACGATCTCCCGCGCGCTGGACGCGCTGCCCATCGAGCAGCGGGTACCGATCATCCTGATCGACGTCGAGGGGTACTCGGTGGCCGAGACCGCCCGGCTGCTGGGCATCGCCGAGGGCACCGTGAAGAGTCGATGCGCTCGGGGCCGGGCCCGGCTGGCGAAACTGCTCGGACATCTACGGAACCCCGATGCGAATGCAAACGTCTTACCAGGTGCTGTGACAGTGCCCGCGCAGAGGCAGGAACGATGACGGGAACCGATGCACCCGCTTACCCTGGGGATCCGGCGCGGGCACCGCTGACGCTGGAGCTCCTCGCCGATCTGCACGCCGGTGTATTCGACGAGCCCCTCGCCACTCAGCTGCGCCGTCGGGTGGCCACCGATTCGCAGGCCGGTGCCGTCCTGGCCGCCCTCGACGCCACCGTGGCCGAGCTGGCCGAGCTGCCTCATCAGCGGACCACACCGATTCCGGACGACGTGGTCCGCCGCCTGGACGCCACGTTGGCCACCGAACGCGCTGATGAGGACTCACCGCTGGAGACAGCGTGGGCTGGGGCTCCCGCTTCGCCCGAACTGGCCGCCAACATGACCGCGGCGGTGCGCAGACGTCGCAGGGCCGGATGGGCCGGTGTCGCCATCATGACGGCCGCAGCCGCCATGATCGGCGTGCTGGCACTGGCCGGCCTGGCACCGGACACCACGGGCGCACCACGGGCGGATGACGCGCTGGGCACCGCGATCGGAATCCAGTCAGCGGAACCGTTCGTACTGACCCAGAGTAATCTTCACGATGCGTTCAACCAGGCGCTCGCGACCCAGGATTACGGGGCGCTGTCCCCGCCGCAACGGCTGCGGAACTGTCTGATGGCCCACGGTGCAGCGCCCGGCACAACGCCGCTGGGCGGACTGGAGGTCATCCTGGACGGCCGTCGTGGCGTGTTACTCGTGCTCCCCACCGACCGGCTCGACCAGCTCCAGCTACTCGTGGTGACCACGAACTGCAGCCCGGCCGCCCCCTCCCGGTTGGCCACCCACCTCATGACCCGCTGACGTTCGTTCCCGGGGAAGGGCACCCGACCGTGCGTTACCTGGCGAGCGCGGGCGGGGTCGGGAACAGCCATCCTTAGGATCGTGTTATGTCCAACGTGAGTGAACAGATCCGGGATGTCATCATCATCGGCTCAGGCCCCGCCGGCTATACGGCGGCGATCTACGCGGCGCGAGCCCAGTTGGAGCCGTTGGTCTTCGAGGGCAGCCAGTACGGCGGCGCCTTGATGACCACCACGGACGTGGAGAATTATCCCGGATTCCCTGAGGGGATCATGGGGCCGGAACTGATGGAACAGGTGCGGGCCCAAGCCACGCGCTTCGGTGCCGACCTGCGGGCCAAAGATGTCACCTCGGTCGACCTGATCGGCGATGTCAAGAAGGTGGTGGTCGACGGCACCACCCACCTCGCCCGATCGGTCATTCTCGCGATGGGCGCAGCGCCCCGTTACCTGGGTGTGCCGGGTGAACAGGAATTGCTCGGCCGCGGGGTCAGCTCCTGTGCCACCTGCGATGGCTTCTTTTTCCGCGACCAGGACATCGCGGTGATCGGTGGCGGGGATTCGGCGATGGAGGAAGCCACCTTCCTGACCCGCTTTGCCCGTTCGGTGACGATTGTGCACCGCCGCAAGGAGTTCCGCGCCTCCAAGATCATGCTGACGCGCGCACAGCAGAATGAGAAGATCCGCTGGCGCACCGGGGTCACCGTCGAGCGGGTGATGGGCGACGGAGGCATCACCCACCTGGAGCTTTCCGACTCCTCGACGCTGGAGGTGACCGGGATGTTCGTGGCGGTCGGCCACGATCCACGCAGCGACCTGATCCGCGACCAGGTGGAGACCGATGACGACGGCTATGTGCTGGTGGCCGCGCCGAGTACGGCCACCAACCTGGACGGCGTCTTCGCCGCGGGCGATCTGGTGGACCGCAGCTACCGGCAGGCGGTCACCGCTGCGGGCACCGGCTGCTCGGCCGCGATCGACGCGGAGCGCTGGCTGGCCGAGCACGCGCTCGATACGAACGCCCAGGTGACCGCCGAACTCGTCGGAGGCGGTTACGGCGTGACGTCGTGAGCGCCGGCTCCCCCGAGCATCAGATCCCGCAGACAGGAGATGACATGGCTGACCAGCCAACCCTAATCGTGACCGACCAGTCGTTCGCTGACGAGGTCCTCGCCAGCGATAAGCCCGTGCTGGTGGATTTCTGGGCAACCTGGTGTAGTCCGTGCAGGATGGTGGCTCCGGTGCTCGAGGAAATCGCCACCGAGCACGCCGAGAAGATCACTATCGCCAAGCTGGACGTGGACAACAATCCCACCACGTCACGGAAGTATGGGATCCTGTCGCTCCCGACGATGCTGTTGTTCGCCAACGGGGAGGTGCAGAAGCAGATTGTCGGCGCGAAGCCCAAGGACGCCCTCCTCAAGGACCTGGCCGAGTACATCTGAGCGCCTGTCCCCGATCCGATCACCAATCACTATCGCAACGTAGGCAACCGATAACGCCTGAGCACCGTCTTTGCAGGCAGTGCTCGCCGGTCCGCGCGGTCGGGGGTGCGGATCGGCGAGCCCGCGACACCGGGTTCATCGCCCGCGGGGCACAATGGGAAGTACGTCCCGCGCCAGGCGTACCCAGGAGCTCTGGTGCTCGAGCCGAAGTGAGGAGTGCATGCAACTGCTGCGCCGGGGCGATGTCGGACCGGCGGTGGCCGAGGTACGCGCAATGCTGACCTCGCAGGGACTACTCCCACCGCAAGCAGAGCAGGACGTTTTCACCACCGCCGTGGAACACGCGGTGCGGACCTTCCAACAGCGTCGCGGGCTAATTACCGACGGTATCGTGGGCCGTGCCACATTTCAAGCGCTCTGCGACGCGCGCCTGCAGCTGGGTGATCGCATGCTCGCCTACATCGTGGCGCGGCCCATGCGCGGCGACGATGTGATCACCTTGCAGGAGCGGCTGCTCGAGCTCGGCTACGACGCCGGCCGCGCCGACGGCATCTTCGGGCCGCAGACCGAGACCGCTCTACGCAGATTCCAACGCGACTACGGCCTGCTGCCCGACGGCATCTACGGACCCGCCACCATGCGAGCGCTACGCCAGCTCCAGCCCAAAGTGCGGGGCGGGCGGCCAGTACTGCTCCGCGAACAGGAGCAGGTCCGTCGAGCGGGGCCCGCGCTGCGGGGCAAACGGATCATCATCGACCCCTCCCACGGCGGGCCCGACCGCGGCCTCGTGCGCCACGGCGCGGCCCAGGCCGAGCTGATGTGGGACCTGGCCCGCCGGTTGGAAGGGCGAATGGCCGCCACCGGGATGGAGACCCTGCTCTCCCACGGCGCGGACAACAGTCCGTCGGAGGCCGACCGGGCACTGTTCGCCAACACCGCCGGTGCCGACCTGGTGTTGTCCCTGCACACCGACTGCCACCCCTCTCCGCTGGCCCAGGGTGTGGCGACCTTCCACTTCGGCACGGGAAACGGCACCAGCTCCACGGTCGGGGAGGCGCTGGCCGGGTTCATCCAGCGCGAGCTCACCGCCCGCACAGGGATGGTGGACTGCGGCACCCACCCCAAGACCTGGGAGATGCTGCGGATGACCCGGATGCCGGCGGTGCGTATCGAACTGGGGTATCTGACCAACCCCGAGGATCGCCGCAAGCTGCTCGATCCGGCGTTTCGTGATGTGGTCGCCGAGGGCGTGCTGGTGGCCGTCAAGCGGCTCTACCTCCTCGGCGAGAACGACCAGCCCACCGGCACCTTCACCTTCGCCGATCTGTTGCGCAGAGAGCTGGCGACGCGCTGACGCGCCTGTGAGTGGCGTTAGGTGCTGGAGCACTGAATGCCACTCACAGGGCGGGCTGTGCTGTGGTGATGGTCACCGAGGTCAGTAGCCGCTCCAATGCCGCTTCGACGTCTTCCTTCCAGGTGAGCGCTGTGCGCAGATCGAGACGCAGCCGGGGCCACCGGGGGTGCGGGCGTATCGTTTTAAACCCCACCTGCTGCAGGAACCCGGCAGGGACCACGCAGCTGGACTCCTCGGTCGCCTGGGCATCCCCGAATGCCTCGATGGCCCGCACGCCGCGGCGCGTGAGATCCTTGGCCACCGCTTGCACCAACAGCCGCCCCAGCCCGCCACCGGCGAACTCCGGAGCCACCTGGAGTGCGGTGAGCAGCACGGCATCGGCACTGACCGGCGAGGTGGGGAACGCCGCGGCCCGTGGCACGGCGGCAGGTGGGGCGTAGAGCACATATCCGGCAGGCACGGCCCCGACCATCGCGATCCGCCCGCAGGAGCCCCACTCCAGCAGCACGCTGGACACCCAGGCTTCCTTTTCCAGGTCCGTTTGGCCGAAGTCCTCGGCCTGCTTACGGATATGCGGCGCAAGCTCCCAGAACACGCAATGACGACACTTCTTGGGCAGTAGGTCGAGATTGTCCAGGGTGACGCCGACCACGCGACGCGACACCAGGCCTCCCTGAGCTGACGTGCAGGCGTTGCTCCCAGCGCCCCGAACAACCAGCGCCCCCGCTTCACTGTGGCGCGCCCCCGGCAGCATATGCCGGAGGCCACCCTGAGTGAAGACGGCCAGGGCACCTGGCATGGCAATACACTCCCAGGTGACCCCGACACGCAGCAAAGGCGCCGCCGTGACACCGCAACAGCCGACACCGCAACAGCCGACACCCCAGCCGCCGAAATCCCCGCCGCCGGGCCGTTCCACCCAACGCGACCTCGACCCGCACCTGCACCGATACGCGCAGCGCACCGCAGGGATGACCGCATCCGAGATTCGGGCCCTGTTCGCCGTGGCAAGCCGACCTGAGGTCGTCTCGCTCGCCGGAGGCATGCCCTACCTGCCGGTGCTTCCGCTGGATTCGCTGGCCGACGAACTCGCCCACGTGGTGGCCGCCGACGGCATGACAGCACTGCAGTACGGGTCGGCGCAGGGCACTCCGGAACTGCGGGAACAGATCTGCGAGGTGATGGCTCTGGAGGGGATCCGGGGGCACGCTGATGACGTCACGGTGACCGTGGGCTCGCAGATGGCCCTGGACATGGTCACCCGGATCTTCTGTGACCCGGGGGATGTGGTGCTCGCCGAGGCTCCGTCCTACGTCGGGGCGCTCACCACCTTCGCCTCCTACCAGGCGCAGGTGGTGCACGTGCCGATGGACGACGACGGGCTGGTGCCGGCGGAGCTGGACACGGCACTGCGATCGTTGCGCGTCCAGGGCCGTGCTCCCAAGTTCCTCTACACCATCCCGAACTTCCACAACCCGGCAGGGGTCACCCTGGCCGTGGCGCGCCGCACCGAGATACTCACGATATGTGCTCGTCACGGGTTGCTCATCATCGAAGACAACCCGTACGGGCTGCTCGGCTTCGACGGACAGACCTACCCGGCGATGCGTTCGGCTGACCGGGACAATGTGATCTACCTGGGCTCGTTCTCCAAGACATTCGCTCCTGGTCTGCGGGTGGGTTGGGCGCTGGCCCCGCACGCGGTACGGGAGAAGCTGGTGCTGGCGGCCGAGTCGGCCACCTTGTGTCCACCGGCGTTCACCCAGGCCCTGGTGTCACGCTACCTGAGCCAGCACGACTGGAAAGGGCAGATCAAGAATTATCGGGAGGCATACCGGGATCGCCGTGACGCCATGGTCGCGGCGTTACGGCAGTACCTGCCGCCGGGCTGCCGGTGGACCCATCCGGCCGGCGGGTTCTACATCTGGCTCACCGTGCCCGACGGTCTGGACACCAAGGCGATGCTGCCGCGTGCGGTGACCCAGCGGGTGGCGTATGTGCCGGGCACCGCCTTTTATGCCGATTCCTTCGGGAGCAGGCAGCTGCGACTGTCCTTCTGCTATCCGACGCCGGAGCGGATCACCGAGGGCGTGCGCCGGCTGGCCACCGTACTGGCGGGCGAACTCGACCGGCAGCGCACCTTCGGTAACGTCAGTCCGCGCGTGGTGTCCGGCCCCCAATCACCGGCCCCGGATACCGCATGAGGGCCGGCCAACATGAGGAGTTCCTCCGGTGACCGATCGCACCGTGGCCGTGCTGGCCGGCGGGCTGTCCCATGAACGTGACGTGTCGCTGCGCTCCGGACGCAGGCTGTCCACCGCCTTGCGGGAGAACGGACTGCACGTCGAGGAGTGGGACCTTGATGCCCAGCTGATCGGCCGGCTCACCAGCAGTCCACCCGACGCCGTCGTAGTGGCGTTGCACGGTGGGGCAGGGGAGAACGGCGCGGTGCAGTCCGTGCTGGAAATGTTGCGGATTCCTTATGTGGGCACCGATGCGCACGCCTGCCGCCGGGCCTGGGACAAACCGACGGCCAAGGCCGAGCTGGCTCGCGCCGGACTGAGCACCCCGGACTGGATCTCCCTGCCGCACACCACGTTCAGCGACCTCGGCGCCCATGTCATGCTCAACGCAGTGGTCGGCCACCTGGGGCTGCCGTTGATCCTCAAACCGGACCAGGGTGGCTCCGCGCTGGGCACCCAGGTGGTACGCGAACTCACCGAGCTACCTGCCGCCATGGTCGGCTGCCTGGCCTACAGCGACACCGTCCTGGCCGAGAAGTACATCGACGGGATAGAGGTCGCGGTGTCGGTGGTGGAAGGATCCGGTGGACCGCGCGCACTGCCCGCTGTGGAGATTGAGGCACAATCCGGCTTCTACGATTACGCGGCCCGATACACCGCCGGGCTCGCCACCTTCCATGCTCCGGCTCGGCTGAATGACGCCGCCGCTGCCGCCGTGGCGGAGCTGGCACTCGGGGCACATCGGCTACTCGGACTGCGGGATGTGTCCCGAACCGACGCCGTGGTGACCCCGGATGGAGTGGCGCACTTCTTGGAGGTCAACGTGGCGCCCGGGCTCACCGAGACCTCGCTGCTGCCGATGGCGATCGAGTCCGACGGTGCCGAGCTCGGCGCCGTCTTCGCCGAACTGATCGAGCGCGCAGTCACCCGAGGTTGATCAGCCCGCTCGCTCTGTGGCAAGAAGGCGCAGGCTCATCGAACGCCGCGCATATGATCGTGCTGGCGCGAGCTGGCAGTGTCCCGGACTGGCGGTGTCACTGTGACGGAACCGGGTGTGGGTGATCCCTTGCGTCCGCAGCGCCGGGTTCAGTCGGTTGAACGGCCTTTCTTGGCAGCCTCGGGAGCCATCAGGGCGACGATACGTTCCAGGTCATCAACGGATCCGAACTCGACGACGATCCGCCCTTTCCGACGTCCGAGTTCCACCTTGACCCGAGTCTCGAAAGTGTCGGATAGGTTCTCGGCGAGTTGCTGCAACCCCGGTGCCTGAATCGGCCGGCGGCTGACCGCCTTCGGGGCGGGATGGTTCGGCTCACTGCGAGACAGCACGACGGCTTCCTCGGTGGCCCGGACCGAGAGGCCCTCAGCGATGATGCGCGCCGCCAGATCCTCCTGGGCGCCCAACTCATCCAGCCCCAGCAGGGCTCGAGCGTGGCCGGCGGTGAGCACGCCGGCCGCTACCCGACGCTGTACCGCAATCGGCAAGCGGAGCAGCCGGATGGTGTTGGTGATGGCGGGACGGCTACGTCCGATCCGAGCGGCGAGCTGCTCGTGCGTCACGTCGAACTCCTGGAGCAACTGCTGGTAGGCAGCCGCCTCTTCGAGCGGGTTGAGCTGGACACGGTGGATGTTCTCCAACAACGCATCGCGAAGCATCGCGTTATCGGCCGTGCTGCGCACGATCGCCGGGATGCGGTCCAGTCCGGCCTGCCGCGCGGCCCGCCAGCGTCGCTCGCCCATGACGAGCTCGTAAGTGCCGCCCCCGACCTGCCGGACCACGATGGGCTGCATCAGGCCGAACTCACGAATCGAGTGCTCGAGCTCGGCCAGTGCCTCCTCGTCGAAGACCTGTCGCGGCTGACGAGGATTGGGCACGATGGCGTCGGTGGGTACCTCCTGATATACGGCGCCGACCACAGCAGTGCCGCTGGGCTCCTCCGGCCGGTACACGGACGTCGGTTCACTACCGACCGGAGGCCCACTCGGGATCAACGCAGCGAGGCCGCGACCGAGGCCGCCCTTGCGCTGAGGCACCCCGCCCTCGGGAATCATGACCGAAGCACTCCACCTGCGTAGGGGTCGACGTGCCCTACATTCTGCGGCCTCGGGTCGTGCGGTCCAAGCGCGATCTCCCGGGCAGCATCCAGATAGCTCATCGCGCCGCGGGAGCCGGGATCATAGATCAGCACCGTCTGCCCGAAGCCCGGAGCCTCGGAGATCTTCACACTGCGGGGAATGACGGTGCGCAGTACCTGATCGCCGAAGTGGGCGCGAACCTCGCTGGTGACCTGATCAGCCAGCTTGGTGCGTCCGTCGTACATCGTCAGCAGGATCGTCGACACGGTCAGCGCGGGATTGAGATGTGCTCGTACCAGATCAATGTTGTGCAGCAACTGCCCGAGCCCCTCAAGGGCGTAGTACTCACATTGGATGGGTATCAGCACCTCGGGCGCGGCAACGAGGGCGTTCACCGTGAGCAGCCCCAAGGAAGGGGGGCAATCGATGAAGACGAAGTCGACGTCCAGCTCGTTCAGGGCGGACTCCGGCAGAGCCGCCTTGAGGCGGGACTCGCGGGTCGTCATCGTCACCAGATCGATCTCGGAGCCGGCGAGGTCGATGGTGGCAGGGATGCACAACAGGTTGGGGGACTGTGGGCTTACCGCGAGGGCGTCGCGGAGCTCGATCTCCCCGATCAGCACTTCGTAGACCGACGGTGTTCCGGAGCGGTGTTCGACGCCCAGCGCAGTGGAGGCATTCCCTTGCGGATCCAGGTCGACCACCAGGGTGCGGAGCCCCTGGAGCGCCAGCGCTGCCGCCAGGTTCACCGTGCTCGTCGTCTTACCGACCCCGCCCTTCTGATTCGCCACGGTGAGGACCCGCCGCCGCGCGGGCCGAGGCCACCGGTCACCGGGGTGCTGCACGCGGGTGGCCCGCTCGGCCTCCTCCGCGATCGGAGTCCATTCACTGTCGAGGGGAGGATCGTCGCGTGAGTGCTTCCGCCCACCCCGGGATGCGCGGAGTCGCGGCGTGTCCTCAGCCGAATGCAACGGGACCGACTCCCGGGGTGCCGTTTCACGTGAAACGACAACCCCTTCCGCAGTGGATTGATCATCCTCCCACCGTTCACTACCTCGCTGCCCACTATCCCTCTGGGGGATCACACTCACCGGTCCTTCCTCCTTGGCGCTCCCGTCCGGCGTGGAACTCGCGGGGAAACGCCACGCTGGGCACGTCGCCGCACCACCACGACAGTTGTCGGCGGCCGCACGACCGCCTCACCACACTGCACGATGTCCACCGCTGCACCTCCTGCAGAGCGCACCGCAACAGCATCTCGCGCTGCCTCCTCGACCGCGCGTTCACCCTTCACCGCCAGTAGCCGCCCATTGGCGACCACCAGCGGCAGGCACCAGGTTGCCAAACGACCCAACGGTGCGACTGCCCGCGCCGTCACCACATCCCACCCGCCGAGCTCGGCACGAATCTTGACGTCTTCCACCCGCCCGTGATGCACCCGGACAGGCAGCTCGAGCTCGGCGACCATCTCGTGTAGCCAAGCGACTCGCCGCGCCATCGGCTCCAGGAGGGCCACCGTCAGATCGGGACGAGCCAATGCGAGCGGAATTCCGGGCAAACCCGCCCCGGAACCCACGTCCAGCACGTGGAGACCAAGGGGCACCAACTCCCCGAGCACAGCGGAGTTCAACATATGCCGCTCCCACAGCCGGTCCTCTTCCCGGGGGCCGATCAGCCCGCGGGTGCGGCCGGGACCGGCGAGCAGCGCGACGTATCGCTCCGCTGCCGCGCACCGGTCCCCGAAGAGAGCACGTGCCGCCGCCGGAACCTCCACCATGTCTCCGTTTCAGGTGGATCTGTTTCACCGACCCGTTTCACGTGAAACGTCGGGATTGCCTTTGCGGAGCGATCAGGCCGAGGGGAACACCACGACGCGTCGCCGTGGTTCTTCGCCTTCACTCTCGCTGTACACCCCAGCCACCGACGCCACCGCATCGTGCACGATCTTGCGTTCGAACGGTGTCATCGGCTGCAACCGCCTCGGCTCGCCGGCGTCCCGTACGCGTTCCGCGGCCGAACGACCGAGCTCGCTGAGCTCACCACGCCGAACAGCTCGCCACCCGGCGATGTCCAGCATCAGCCGGCTACGCGCGCCCGTCTGCTGATGAACCGCGAGTCTGGTCAACTCCTGCAACGCCTCCAGCACCACACCACGCGACCCGACGAGCTTTTCCAGATCCTCCCCACCGTCGATGCTGACCACCGCACGGTCACCGTCCACGTCGAGGTCGATGTCACCGTCGTAGTCGACGACATCGAGCAGCCTTTCGAGGTAGTCACCGGCGACGTCGCCCTCCTGCACGAGGAGCTCTTCACTCACCTGCCCACCACGCTGTGTTCGATCAACTCCAGCCGCTCGATCAACTCCGGCGACTCGGTCAGACCCCGCTGTCCGGTCAGAACCAACCGTTTGCGCGTCACCCCCCGACGTGTCCTCGACATCAGTGTCAGCAGCTCCGAGTGCACCTACTTCCTGGCCGCCGTTCGCAAGACCAGGCAAGGCATCAGACGATGACCGACGCGCATCCGTCTTGATCATCGCCTGCTCGGTCGCCAGCATCTCGGCCACAACTGTCTCCTCTCAGTGGC
>JBOHHD010000033.1:0-2058 GCA_050700515.1 Pseudonocardiaceae bacterium | reverse complement strand
AGCGTCTTGAACGCCCACAGGACACTTTCCATGTAGTCCAGGTCGAGGGTCTTGTAGTCGTTGTCGAAGTCCACCCACCGGGCCTGCCGGGTCACGTAGTCGCGCCACTCCCGGGTGTAGCGCAGCACCGAGGCCCGGCAGGCCGCGTTGAATTCCGCCACGCCCATGCGTTCGATCTCGGACTTGTGCGTGATGCCGAGCTGGCGCTCCGCCTCCACCTCGGCGGGCAGCCCGTGGGTGTCCCAACCGAATCGGCGCTCCACCCGGCGGCCACGCATGGTCTGGTACCGCGGCACCACATCCTTGACGTAGCCGGTGAGCAGATGCCCGTAGTGCGGCAGCCCGTTGGCGAACGGTGGGCCGTCGTAGAAGACGAACTCATTGCAACCGTTGTCCCCCGGTGCCCGGGCGGCGATCGACGCGGCGAAGGTCTGATCAGCCTGCCAATAGCGCAGGACGCCGGCTTCCAACTCGGGGAAAGCGGGCTGGGCGAGGACGGTCTCGTCGGCGTCCCCGCCGAGGGGAACCTTCGGATAAACCATGGTGGTGCGCTCCCGAGGCAAGTCGTTCCTGTGCAGTGGGTCCTGCTCGCTGCACGGGGACGACCCGAAGCTTTCACTCCGGACCGCGGTACCACCCCGCTTGCCGCCCGCACGACGCGGGCAACCACTCATTGTCGCGGCGATGACGGGCCGCACCCGCCCGGTTCTACTGAGGGCGTCCGACCGCCCCGTTCTTCCGGAGACTCCCCGGTGATGGCCGGATCATCGCCTGTGCCACCAGGATAGCTCGGCGCATCAACTCGTTATCGGGTCGACCCAGCGCTCCCGGACGCGGCGCTGGCCCGGATGGCCCGGAACATCTCGCCGAGGCGGCCCGGCACCGGTGCCAATCTCGGGTGGCGCGTATCAGGTGCTGCCTGCGGCGATCCTACTAATGCGGCGGTGGGGTGCGATCGGTCCCAGCATCGGGCTCCACTCCAGCGCAACGTAGTTGGCGACAACGGGCCTGCGGGCCCCGCACCTCCCAGGGAGCCGAGGGGGATCACATGGCAGTGCACATACCGGTCTCGAGACTGCCGGGGGCGGCAACGCTGGCCAACCGCCTGGAGGTTCTTCCGGGCCTCGCCGGGCAGCTGCTGGCCGACACCGGGCCGCTGGCTCGGCTGTCCACCTCTTTGAACCTGCCCTTCTACCAGGAGGTCCGGAGCCTCGCCGGTTACCACGCCATGCGCAACCATCCCCTCTGGCAGGAACCACCGGTCGACCTCGCGGGTTTGCCGGTCGTGGTCGTCGGGGGACTGGGCAGCGGTCCGCGTGTCCTGAGCCCGATGCTCGAGTGGCTGCAACACATCGGCGCTCGCACCCTTCTGGCGCCCACCCAGTACGGCGTCGCGTGCGGGGAACGCACCGCAGGCGCGGTAGCGGATGCCCTCATCCGGCACGTCGACGCGACAGGCGAACAGGCAGTGATCATCGCCCACAGCCGCGGCGGTCAATTCGCCCGCCCGGTCGTCGTCCGGCGCCCCGAACTCGTCCGGGGACTGATCACCCTGGGTAGTCCGCTGACCCGCCTGCTCGGCGCACACCCCCTCGTCCTGCTTGAGGTCCTCGGCCTCGGTGTCCTGGGCTCGCTCGGCATCCCGGGCCTGGTCCGCGCCAGCTGTCTGTGGGGGGAGTGCTGCCGCCCGCTGCGGGACGACCTCGTGGGCCCGTTTCCCGCCGACGTCTCCTTCGTGAGCGTGTACTCCCGGAAGGACGAGGTGGTGCCGTGGCAGGCCAGTCTCGACCCGGCCGCGCGATACCAGGAGGTATCCACCACACACAGTGGCCTCATCGCCAGCCCCATGACATTCCGGTTGCTGGCCCAGGAGCTCGCTCTGCTGGTGGATCAGAACCCGACCACCGACCACGCCCTGGTCGCCTGAACCTTTCGGGCCCCCGGCTCGGCTTCGTTCGTGAATCCTTGCTAGATGGTGACCCAGCTGGTCACGTAGGTTGCGCCGTCGGCGTCCAGCTGCAGTCGCATGCGTCGGCGGGCAGATCCTCCACCTGGAAA
>JBOHHD010000032.1:0-1568 GCA_050700515.1 Pseudonocardiaceae bacterium | reverse complement strand
CCTGGTCAACGGTCAGAAAGTGGATGTGCCCAGCTTCCGGGTGTCCAAGTTCGACATCATCGACGTCAAGCCGAAGTCGGTGCCGACTCTGCCATTCGTGGTGGCCAAGGAGTCCCTCGGTGACCGTCCGGTGCCCGCCTGGCTTCAGGTGGTCCACGCCACGATGCGGGTATTGGTGCATCGACTGCCGGAGCGGGCTCAGATCGACGTGCCGCTGCAGGAGCAGCTAATCGTCGAGCTATATTCGAAGTAACCCCTGCGGGGGCGACGATCCACGACGGCGTCAAATAGCGGGCGCCAGAGGAGGAACATTACTCATGCTGATCACCCAGCGGCCCACGCTCTCCGAAGAGCAGCTTGTCGATACCCGATCCCGGTTCGTCATCGAGCCGCTGGAGCCCGGGTTCGGCTACACGCTGGGCAACTCGCTCCGGCGCACGCTGCTGTCGTCCATCCCGGGCGCGGCGGTCACCAGCATCCGCATCGACGGCGTGCTCCACGAGTTCACCACCGTTCCGGGGGTGAAGGAGGACGTCACCGACATCATCCTGAACCTCAAGGAGCTGGTCGTGTCCTCCGAGGAGGACGAGCCGGTCACGATGTACCGGCGCAAGCAGGGACCCGGCCCGGTCACCGCCGGTGACATCGTCCCGCCCGCGGGCGTCACGGTGCACAACCCGGACCTGCACATCGCCACGCTCAACGGCAAGGGCAAGCTGGAGATCGAGCTCGTCGTCGAGCGCGGTCGCGGCTACGTCCCGGCGATGCAGAACAAGCAGGCGGGTGCCGAGATCGGCCGCATCCCGGTCGACTCGATCTACTCGCCGGTGCTCAAGGTGACCTACAAGGTGGAGGCCACCCGCGTCGAGCAGCGCACGGACTTCGACAAGCTCGTGCTGGACGTGGAGACCAAGCCGTCGATCACCCCGCGCGACGCGGTCGCGTCGGCGGGCAAGACGCTGGTCGAGCTGTTCGGCCTGGCGCGCGAGCTGAACATCGACGCCGAGGGCATCGAGATCGGCCCGTCGCCGCAGGAGGCGGACACCATCGCCGCCTACGCGATGCCGATCGAGGACCTCGACCTCACCGTGCGCTCGTACAACTGCCTCAAGCGCGAGGGCATCCACACCGTGGGCGAACTGGTCTCGCGCAGCGAGGCCGACCTCCTGGACATCCGCAACTTCGGTGCGAAGTCCATCGATGAGGTCAAGATGAAGCTGGTCGGCCTTGGCCTCGCGCTCAAGGACAGCCCGCCCGGGTTCGACCCCACCGCAGCGGCCACCGACTACTCGGCGGACGCGGGCTGGGCGTCGCAGGCGGACACGGGCACCGACGACGGCCAGGACTACGCGGAGACCGAGCAGCTCTAGGTCCTTCGCGGGGCCTCGTGGATTTCAACAAGGAGCATCAATGCCCACCCCAACCAAGGGCGCCCGGCTCGGCGCCGGCCCGGCCCACGAGCGGCTGTTGCTGGCCAACCTGGCCACCTCGCTGTTCCAGAACGGCCGGATCACCACGACCGAGGCCAAGGCGCGCCGGCTGCGGCCCTACGCCGAGCGCCTGATCAC
>JBOHHD010000031.1:0-1907 GCA_050700515.1 Pseudonocardiaceae bacterium | reverse complement strand
GCATCCGAAACGACGACGGGGTGCGTACCCACACCGACCGAATCTCGGCCAGCTCAACCTTGTGGTGCTCGGTCCGCAGACACCCTTGCCATATTCCATCCTGGAACTCCGCGTCCAGGGTCAACTCCTGCGGGAACCACGACAGATCCAACCGCACCACCGGCACCCCCCGATCGACCAGCTCGTGCACGACTCCATCAGCGGTACGGTCCAACTCTGCGGCGAGTACGAGAACCGTCATCGCTCAGGCGTCGTCATCGTCATCGTCCGGGACGGTTTCCCAGTCGTAGTCCTTGGACGGTCCTTCTTCCCCGTCTTTCTGACTGACTGTCGTCCAATCCAGCTTGCACAGAGGTGGTCTCGGTTCTCCGGTCACCACATCCACCGTAACTTGACGCAACGGACAGTAACGGTATGACCGTCGCGCGGACGGGCGTCCGATCTCGACCAGCCACCGCAACGCAAACGGGCGCGTCTCAGGACCAGACGGCGACTCGCTGCGCGCTGGCGCGTCGAACTCCGGCGGGCTCAGCGGAAACTGCCCCGAGACCGTCACCAACGGATCATCCACATACCGGAGGCCGGGCACCCTATCCCCTTCCTCTCGTTGGCTGTGTCGGCGGAGGGAATCCGCGTTGCCGCGATCAGCTCGACACCCGATAATAGTTGCATTTCAAGAGTGCAACAGGCAAGCCCGTTTCACCTGCGGGTTGACACACTCCGAAGCGGCTCGGGACACTCCGCAGGGTAAGGACAACCTCAGGGAGGGGCTCCCATGCGTGACAAGCACATTCGGTTACGGGTGCAGAGCTGCGGAAACGGCGACGAGTGCCCCGCACTGGACCGGCGCGAGGAGGGGTGGATCGAGGTGACCGGAGAGCTCGTCGACCGGCCGGGTCTCCCCTCAGGTGAGCGCACCGTCCGGGTACCCGACACTTTGTTGCCCGAGATCGCCGCATTGGAGGTGAACCTTGGGGCGTTCATCGCGCAGTACCACCGCACCGACTTGCTACGGGTGCAAACCCGCACTCACTACGAGGTGGCTTCCGACGGCGAGGACTACCACCGTTACCTCGAAGGGGAGGCCGCACCCACTGCCACTGGTAAGCAGGAATGGCTGGACCGGCTGGACGCCGACACCACCGCTGGCCGGCTTCGACGAAACGTGCATGTTGTGCGTACTCCGCTGACCCCGTACCTGCGTTACCAATTTGAGTGGTGCTACCTCCCGAACACCGGCGCCGGTCAGGACATCCGTGTCCTGGATGTCGCGGAGGTCCCTGCGGCTGCCGCATTGCTGCGGGTCGGAGACCTCGCCATCGTCGAGGGCCAGCATGTCGCACAGCTACGCTACAGCCCCAGCGGTGAGTACCAGGGAGCCGTGGCGACCGGCGCCGACGCCGTCCTTGGCTACGCGGCACTCACGCAGATCGCGTGGGAGCTGGCCACCCCGTTCATGACGTGGTGGGCTGCCCATCCGCAGTATCACCGCGACAATGTTGCGGCCTGACCTGGTCGCAGACGGAAGGAGACCATGGGGGATCCATCCGGCGGACGCGACGAGCTGTCCCGCGCATTGCGGAAACTTCGTGAAGCGGCCCAACTGTCCACCCGGAACGCTGCAGAGCTAACTGGTTTCTCTGCCGCGAAGATCTCCCGGGTGGAGCGAGGCATCAACGTACCCTCGGAGAACGACGTAGCCACACTCGTTCGCGCATACCAGGCGTCCTCCGAGGTCGGAATCCACCTCACGAGCATCGCCCGGGACATCCAGGCCGAGTACCGCCCCGTGGTCATGGCCCGGGGCAAAGGCCACCCCTCGGCGTTCCAGAAACGGCTGGCTCGTATCGAGGCCACTACCGAGCACCTCACCACCTTCACTCCAACCGTGGTGCCCGGACTGCTGC
>JBOHHD010000030.1:0-3786 GCA_050700515.1 Pseudonocardiaceae bacterium | reverse complement strand
GGCGTGCACGTGGCGCTGGTCGAGCAGCCCTATCGGGTCGAGGGCAGGCGGGCTCCGGCGCCCGCCCGTCAACTCGACGAAGCGTGGTTGGCCGTCACCGCCCGGCTTGCTGAAGGGGTGTTCGCCGACCTGCCGCTGGTATTCGGCGGGCGTTCCTCGGGAGCCAGGGTGGCCTGCCGTACCGCCGCCGCGGGCGGTGCCCTCGCGGTGCTGTGCCTGGCTTTCCCGCTGCACCCGCCGGGGCGGCCGGACAAGAGCAGGCACGACGAGCTGGACCGGGTGGACGTGCCGGTGCTCGTCGTGCAGGGAGATCGGGACCCGTTCGGCCGGCCCGAGCCGCGCGCCGGGCGGGAAATCGTCTTGCTGTCCGATGACCACTCGCTCAAGGCGAACTCCGTCGCCGTGGGACGCGCGGTGGCGGAGTGGCTGCGGCGCAGCCTCCGCCCACGGGGTCATCATGTGTCTGGGCTGTGCGAATGCCGACGTCGCACAGCGCGAACAGCCGATACCGGAGCGGAAATTGCCCCGGAATGGGCGCGTCAGGCGGGGCGTTGCTCGAAGCGTGGTAACCACAGTCCAGAAACCTTTTCGCCGGGGCGCGCCTGAGCATGGTCTGCCGGCGCGGCAGCACAGGCGTACTTCGTCAAGCCGGACGTCCGATCGGCGCGTACTCTCGACCATCAACGCGGACCCGGACAGGGGGGTGATCACAGGGATGGCAGCCGATGGCGCCGCGGAACCTCCCGAGCCGGTAGAGCCCGAAGTCGAACCGGAGACGAGGCAGCAGCGCAGTGCGCGCTTCGAGCGGGACGCCATGCCTCTGCTTGATCAGCTCTACGCGGCGGCGCTGCGGATGACCCGTAACCCCGCAGACGCCGAGGACCTGGTCCAGGAGACCTATCTCAAGGCCTACGGCGCGTTCGGGTCATTCCGCAGGGGCACCAACCTGCGGGCGTGGCTGTATCGAATCCTGACCAACAGCTACATCAACGGGTACCGCAAACGGCAGCGGCAGCCGACTGCCCAGCCCACCGACGAGATCACCGACTGGCAGCTCGCCCAGGCTGAGCAGCACACCTCTTCGGGGCTGCGTTCGGCGGAGATGGAAGCGCTGGACCGGTTGCCCGACTCCGACGTCAAAGAGGCGTTGAGCCAGCTGGCGGAGGACTTCCGGATGGCCGTCTACCTGGCCGACGTCGAGGGATTCGCGTACAAGGAGATTGCCGAGATCATGGGTACCCCGATTGGGACCGTGATGTCCCGGTTGCACCGGGGCCGCAAGCAGCTGCGGGACATGCTGACCGGCGTGGCCCGCGAACGGGGCTTCCTGCGCGACGCGGAGGTCGCGTCATGAGCTGCGGCGACCCTCACGAAACGCGGTGCAGTGAGGTGCTTGCCGAGGTGTGGTTGTTCTTGGACAACGAGTGCAACCACGAACGGCGTGAGCTGCTGCGGCGCCACTTGGAGGAGTGCGGTCCGTGCCTGGAGGAGTTCGGCCTGGAGGAGCATCTCAAGGCGCTGTTGGCCCGTAAGTGCGGCGGCGACCACGCCCCCGACACGCTGAAGCGACGGATCCGAGAGATCATGATGCGTCAAGCCGTCCTGGGTGCGGAAGTCACCGTCGAGCAGGGGCAGGACGGTACGGTCGTCGAGGTGCGCACCGAGGTGGAGATACGGACCGAGGTGCGCACCGAACTCGACAGCCACGCCTGGGTGTCCCGCGAGCGCTGACGCGCTCCAGAAAGATCCGGGGGCTCCCACCCGGCGCAGCGGCCGAGAGCGGGCCGGCCCAGCAAGCAGCCAGCCCGCGCACACTCAGCTGTTCGGACGCTTGCCGTGGCTGGCGGCGTTCTTCTTACGGTCGCGCTTCTTGCGAGCCCGCTTGGACATGGCGTCTCCTCCTTCTCCTCGCGAACCACGCAAGTGTGTCACGCTGCGGCGTCTTCCCTGCCGGTGGGCGATGCCGAGCGTGGTTGGATGAGGTGACCCGGCACCGAGGAGGACGACTCAATGCATGAGGAGATCAGGGCCGAAATGGTGGCCAACGTCTGGAAGGTCCAGGTCGCTGAGGGCGATACCGTGGCCGACGGTGACATCGTGGTGATCCTGGAGTCGATGAAGATGGAGATACCGGTCCAGTCGGAGTTCGACGGGATCGTCTCCAAGGTGGTCGTCGCGGAGGGCGACGTCGTGCAGGAGGGCGACTTGATCGCCGTCCTTGAGTGAGAGCACCACATGAGGCGGGCTGGTCAGCATGTCGACGCTGAGCGAGCTGCTCGCCCAACACACCCATCTGCCCGGCGCGGCGGTCGCGCACTTGCAGCGGGTCGTCGCCGAGTGGCAGTTGATCGCCGATCTCTCCTTCGCGGACCTGCTGTTATGGGTGCCGCTGGACGTCACGGATTCGGCCGGGAACTTTCTCTGCGTGGCCCATGCCCGACCCACCACGGCTCCCACCGCCCATCCCGAGGACGTCGTGGGCATCGGTGCCGCAGCCAACGATCATCCCCGACTGCGCCGTGCCCTGGTGGAGGGCCGCATCCTGCGGGATGAGGAGCCACGCTGGCAGCGGGGCGTTCCGGTGCGCAGGGAAACCGTGCCGGTGCGCCTGGGCCGGGGGCAGATCGCCGTACTCAGGCGGGACGCAAATCTGGCCGTGCCCCGGGTACCCAGCCCGCTGGAGATCGCCTACCTGGGCATCGCGGCCGACCTGTGCCAGATGCTCGCCGACGGCACCTTCCCCAATACCGACGTCAGTCCGGACGTCCATGGTGGTCCGCGGGCGGGGGATGGGTTGATCCGGGTCCATCCCACCGGAAGCGTGATCTACGCGAGCCCCAATGCGCTCTCCGCCTATCACCGGATGGGGCACGCCGCAGACCTGCGCGGAGAGCAACTGGCGTCGCTGACCCGCAGCCTGGTGTCCGATCCGTTCGATGCCGCGGAGGTCGCCGAGCGGATCCACACCGCGCTGGCGGGTTGTCCGAGTATGCGGATCGAAGCCGACGCGGCGGGCGCCACGATCCTGTTCCGGGCGTTGCCGCTGCGCCCGCACGGGGAAGCGGCCGGGGCGCTGGTACTGGTCCGCGACGTGACCGAGGTGCGTAGCCGCGATCGGGCGCTGCTGTCCAGGGATGCCACCATCAGGGAGATTCACCATCGGGTGAAGAACAATCTGCAGACGGTGGCGGCGTTGCTGCGTCTGCAGTCCCGGCGCACCGAGAATGCCGAAGCCCGCCAGGCACTCCAGGAGTCGGTGCGCCGGGTGGCTTCGATCGCCATGGTGCACGACACGCTGTCGATGTCGTTGGACGAACTGGTGGACATCGATGGCGTGGTGGACAGTGTCCTGCCGATGATCGCTGACGTTTCCGGGGAGCAGAGCCGGGTCGTGGTGCGCCGGGAGGGCACCTTCGGAGTGTTGGCGGCCGACCTCGCCACACCGCTGGTCATGGTGCTCACTGAACTGGTGCAGAACGCGCTGGAGCATGCTTTCGAGCCGGGATGCCGGGGGGAGGTGGTGTTGCGTGCCGAACGGTCCGCAGGGTCATTGGAGGTGACTGTTTCCGACGACGGGCGGGGGCTGCCACCGGAATTCTCGCTGGAAGGGGCACAGCGGCTGGGATTGCAGATCGTCCGCACACTCGTCGGTTCCGAGCTGCGGGGATCGCTGGATCTGCGGCGTAACCAACCCCAAGGGACCGTTGCCGTGCTGCGGTTGCCGCTAACACTTCGCCGCTGAGTGGCCCAGGTCGAGCAAAGAGAAGGGACCCGGCACCTATAGGT
>JBOHHD010000029.1:0-5976 GCA_050700515.1 Pseudonocardiaceae bacterium | reverse complement strand
GTGCGGCACTGCGGACGTGCTCGAGGCGCTCGGCGTGGCGATCAACCTCGGCCCGGAGCAGGTGGCCCGGTGTGTCGCTGAGGTGGGAATCGGGTTCTGCTTCGCGCCGCTGTTCCACCCGGCCATGCGCCATGTCGCAGGAGTACGGAGCGAGATCGGCGTGCCTACGGCTTTCAACTTCCTCGGGCCGTTGGTCAATCCGGCGCAACCGGACGCCGCTCTGGTGGGTTGCGCGCATGAGCGGATGGCTCCCGTGATGGCCCAGGTGCTCGCTGATCGGGGTGTCACCGCGCTGTTGGTCCGCGGCGACGACGGGATCGATGAGATCACCACGACGACCACCACCTCGGTGTGGGTGATCGACGATGGGGCGGTGCGGCGTGACCGGCTGAACCCCCTTGCCCTCGGCATACCTCCCGCCCGTCTGGACGATCTCCGTGGTGGGGATGCCGCGGCCAATGCCGAGGTGGTGCGCCGATTGGTCGACGGGAAGGCCGGCCCGGTACGCGAGGCCGTACTGCTCAACGCGGCCGCGGCGCTGGTCACGCATGGTGGCCTGAGCGGAGATCTGGTCGCCGACATCAGGGCGGCGACGCAGCGCGCCGCTGAGGCGATCGACACCGGTACGGCGGCCGCGCTGCTGGAGCGCTGGGCGAAGCTGAGTACCGAACTGTCCGCAACCGTTCACTGAAGCCACCGTGGACTGGGACGCCTTACCGGATGCGGTACGGCTGCGATTGGCCGATCTTGCGGCAGCGGCGGTGGCGGGGATCCCCGGGTCGGATATGCCTGCGGCGGTGCGTCCGTTGGCCCGGTTCACCCCGGCCAAGCGAGCCCGCCTTGGCGCAGCAGTGCTGCTCGCCGGTTTGCGGGACTCTCTCACCTTCCGTGCCGCGGTCACCGAATGGGCGCGCGTGCACCGGCCCGAGTTGCTCGACGAAGCTAGTGCGGATGCGGCTTCCGCAGCGGCGGCAGCGGTGTTACAGGGCACGCAGACCGCGGGGGAGCAGGTGGCCGAGGTGGCCCGGCGGACCTCTGACGTGCAGCTGTGCATCGAGCGCGATGCGGCGTTGGCCAGAGCTCAGCGGCTGGCCGTGGAGAATCGACGGCTGCGTAGCGAGCTGGACGCGGCCACGACGGCGGCCCAGTGCGCCGGCGCAGTCGGCGAGGCTGAGATCGATCGGCTGCGTACCAGACTCCGGGAGCAGGGCGTGCGATTGCGCCACGCCCTGGACCGGGCCGAAAGGGCCACCAAGGCCCGCGATGCCGAACTCACCTCGGCCCACCGGGCGCTGGCCGAGATGGAGGCACAATGCGACTGCGAGCGGAAGCGAGCCGATCTGGCCAGCCAGCGCGCGGAGCGGGCGCTCGCCGAGTCCGAGACGGCCCGCCAAGCCGTTCGTGAGGCACGAGCCGCTGATGAGGTGCGGCTGGCCCTCCTGGTGGACACCGTGGCGGGCGCGGTGCTCGGATTGCGTCGTGAGCTGGCGCTGGACGAGCGCTCGCCCTTACGCGGCCCCAGACCCGCGGACCTGGTCAGCGGGGGGAGCGCCCTGGGCAGGGTACCGAGCCAGGTGAAGGATCCCGCAGCGTTGGACCGATTGCTTGCCTTGCCCGTCGTGCACCTGGTGGTCGATGGCTACAACGTCACCAAGACCGGGTACCCCGACCTCACCCTGTCGGACCAGCGGGATCGGCTCACCGGCCAGCTGGCCGCGCTGGCCGCACGGACCGGTGTGGAGATCACCGTCGTTTTCGATGGGGCTGCGGTGGTCGCCGTGCCGATCACCGCCAGCCGGGGCGTGCGAGTGCTGTTCTCTGAGCCCGGCGTGCTCGCCGACGACGTGATACGTGACCTTGTGGCAACTGAGCCGCGAGGGCGTCCGGTGGTGGTCGTCACCTCCGATCGGGCGGTCGCCGAGTCGGTGCGCCACTGCGGTGCGCATTCGGTACCCTCCGCGGTGCTGCTCCTACGCTTGAACCGAAGCTGACCGATGAACATCCGGTTTTGTCGGTGTCGTGTCCTAGCGTCCGTCTCTGATGAGATCACTTACGAGACGGGAGCCGGACATGATTGTGGATTGTGATCGTTGTGAGGTACGCGGCGATGCCTGTGGGGACTGCGTCATCACCGTACTGCTCGGTGCGCCGCCTGGGGGCCTGGAGTTGGACGGAACCGACCGCAGGGCGCTGGACACGCTGGCTGCCGCCGGCATGGTGCCCCGACTGCAACTGGTGGAGTGTGATGAAGAACACAATTTTCGGAGGCCGACCACGGTGTGCGGCGGCGAAGCCCGCGATCGCGCTGAGCGGTCCGTGATCGGCGTCGAGCGGTCGGAACGGCACGTCGGTTGAGGGATGAGCTGTACACACCCCGCTGCAGCAGCCACGCTGACCGCGCCCGACCGCCGTCTGGACCCCTCCTAGCCTCTCCGGCGGTGGACAGCGGTGGTGACTTTTCGTAGCCTTCCTCCGACTTTGTGGCAGGTGTCTCCCAGACCGGGCGGCAACGCAGAGCGCGCCGAATCGACTGCGTTGGTAGTGGAACGCAGGTGAGCCGGGAACCCATTTTCATGGGGTGAATCCGGTTGGGCTCTATGAGTTCAACCGGTAGGGCATTCCACTTCCAGCCCGAACCCGTCAGCTAACCCGGTAGGCGGTCAGAGGGAAGAGGAGACAGACGCGACGTGTCGTCGCACCGTCTGAAGCGCACCGTCCGCGGTGCAATCGCCGCCACCGCTGTGGCTGCCCTAGCGACCTGTATTCCCCTATCGGCCGTGGCCGATCCTGCACTTCCCGACGATGCCCCTACGGCTGTGCGACAGCTTGCTGAGCTGAACCGGCAGGCGGAGGTGCTCACCGAGCAGTGGCACTTCGCTCGGGACCAATTGGACGCACGCCGCGCCGAGTTGGAGCGGGCCAGAGCAGACGCGACCGCTGCCACCGCTGCGGGCGAACAGGCCCGAGTGGTCCAGGGGCAGTACCGCGGGCAGGTCGACCGGCTGACCAACGCCTCCTTCCAGGGCGCGCGCCTCAATCGGCTCTCCGCGCTGCTGGTGAGTGACTCCCCGCAGGAGTTCCTGGACCAGATGTCGGCGTTGGACATGCTCGCGACGGACAACAAGGAGGCTCTGGATCGCTTGACAGGTGCCGTCATGCAGGCCGCACAGGCGGAGCAGGCAGCCAATGACGCGGCGGCCAGGGCCGGTCAGGCTGAGCAGGACGCTGCGCAGCTGGAGGGCGACCTGACCCGCACGCGCAGCGAAATGGATCGTCAGATCGAGGTGGTGCAACAGCGCCTCGCCGCGCTCACCGGCGCTGAGCGCGATTCCTACCGGTCCGTCGGCGACATCGATGTCCCGGTTGACGTGGCGGGCAGCGGCGTTGCCATCAAAGCGCTTCGGGCCGCGCTGACCCGGCAGGGCATGCCCTACGTCTACGGCGCTGAAGGCCCGAACTCATTCGACTGCTCGGGGCTGGTGAAGTGGGCCTACACCCAGGCCGGCATGTCGGGGCTACCCCATTCCAGCAGACAGCAGGCGCAGCTTGGCCGCAGCGTCAGCCGCTCGCAGCTGCAGCCCGGTGACCTCATCGCGCTGTATTCGCCGGTCAGCCACATCGGCATGTACGTAGGAGACGGGCGGTACGTGAATGCGCCCCAAACCGGCGATGTGGTGAAGGTGTCTCCCGTGCCGTGGGGTGAGGTCACCGCGATGCGCCGGCTCGGCTGAAGCGGACCTGGGGGGGCACGGCTACCCTCGCGCGGTGCCGCGGACCCTGCTGGTGAGCAACGACTTCCCTCCTCGTGTCGGAGGAATCCAGACCTACCTGCATGAGTTGGGTCTGGCCCTGCCCGCCGATGAGCTCGCTGTCTACGCACCCGACTGGCCTGGGGCGGTTGCCTTCGATGCGGAATTACCCTTTCCCGTCTTCCGACACCCCGGTTCTCTCCTGCTGCCTACGCCGTCGGTGCTACGGCGGGCCGCCGGGCTGCTCCAAGAGCTGGGCTGTGCGAGCGTGTGGTTCGGTGCCGCAGCGCCGCTGGCGTTGTTGGGTCCAGCGCTGCGAAGGGCGGGGGCACGGTGGGTGGTGGCCAGTAGCCACGGGCACGAGGTGGGTTGGTCGATGGTGCCTGCCGGCCGCCACGCGCTGCGTCGGATCGGCACCGACGCCGACGTGGTCACGGTGGTGAGCCGATATACCCGCCGCCGAGTTTCCTCCGCGTTCGGCCCCCAGGCTGCGCTGGAACTCCTCCCGCCGGGGGTGGACACCGATACATTTCGTCCCGATCCTGCCGCCCGCGCGGAGATCCGCCGACGACACCGGTTGGGCGCGGCTCCCGTGGTGGTCTGCATATCCCGACTGGTGGCTCGCAAGGGACAGGACGTGTTGATCCGGGCGCTGCCGGCGATTCGTAGTCAGGTGCCAGGGGTGCGGCTGCTCCTCGTCGGTGGCGGGCCGCGCCGTGCCGTGCTGCACCGCCTGGCGCGATCCTGTGGGATCACTGACGCGGTGGTGTGCACCGGCTCCGTCCCGTGGTCGGAGCTGCCTGCGTATTACGCCGCGGGCGATGTCTTCGCGCTACCCTGCCGAACCCGGGGCAAGGGGCTGGATGTCGAGGGGCTCGGTCTGGTGTTCCTGGAGGCTGCCGCAGCCGGGTTGCCGGTTGTTGCCGGAAACTCCGGAGGGGCGCGGGAGGCGGTGCGACCCGGTGAGACCGGTGAGTTGGTGGACGGTCGTGACGTGGCAGCGGTGGCGCGAGCCGTCGTGACACTGCTGGTCAACCCGGATCGGGCTGCGGCGATGGGTCGAAGCGGACGTCGCTGGATGCAACGGGACTGGAACTGGTCGCTACGGGCGGAGCGGCTCGGCGAACTCATGAGTGGTGTTGGGTGCTAGAACACTGTTACGCACTCACGAGTAAAGGGCATCGATGTCGGTGGCGAAGTCTTTGGCGATGACCGCGCGCTTGAGTTTGAGAGTCGGGGTGAGCTGGCCGCCGCTCTCAGTGAAATCGACCGGCAGGACCTGGAACTTTCGGATTGCCTCGGCCTTGGAAACGGCTTTGTTGGCCTCGTCCACCGCGCGTTGCACCTCGACGAGCAGATCCTCGTCGTCAACGAGATCGGCGGCCGTGGCGGAAGCGGGTTTGCCGTGCTCGGCTCCCCACGCCGGCAGTGCCTCGGCGTCGAGGGTCACCAGCGCTGCGATGTAGGGCTGCCGGTCACCCATGACCATGCATTGACTGATCAACCGGTGGGCGCGGAGCCGGTCTTCCAATACCGCAGGTGCGACGTTCTTGCCCGCTGCCGTGACGATGATTTCCTTCTTGCGGCCGGTGATCCGCAGGAAACCGTCTTTGTCCAGCTCCCCCAGGTCACCGGTGTAGAACCAGCCGTCAACCAGGGCCTCGTTGGTGGCTTGTTCGTTGTGCCAATATTGGCGCAGCACACCGGGGCTTTTGATCAGTATCTCGCCGTCCTCCTCGATCCTGATCGTGACACCGGCCACCGGCTGACCCACGGTGCCGATCTTGCTACGCAGCTCGTTGTTCCCCGTAGAGGCCGCGCTGGTCTCAGTCAGTCCGTAGCCCTCGAACACCGGCACCCCGATGCCGCGGAAGAAGTGTCCGAGCCGCTCGCCCAGCGGCGCGCCTCCGGAAGCCGCAGCTCGGCACCGCCCGCCGAGCACCGCCCGCAGCTTGGCGTAGACCAGTTGGTCGAACACCGCGTGTTTGAGCCGCAGGATCAGCCCGGCACCTCCGGTGTCCTGGGCACGACTCCACTCGACCGCCGTGGCCTCCGCCACATCGAAGATGCGACCTCTGCCGCTGGCATGCGCCTTCTGTTTGGCCGAGTTGTATACCTTCTCGAACACCCTCGGCACCGACAGCACGAAGGTGGGCCGGAACTCCGCCAGCTCGGCGACCAGGTTCTTGACATCGGGGGTGTGCCCGAGGGTGACCCGGGCATACAC
>JBOHHD010000028.1:0-11347 GCA_050700515.1 Pseudonocardiaceae bacterium | reverse complement strand
GGTCAGCGCCGCGCGTAGCCCGCTGGGCCCGTCGGGGGCGGTGATGACCTCCATTCCCTCGGCACGCAGCCCCCGCTCCAGCGCACGCCGCACCCCCGGCTCGTCATCAACCACCAGCACCCGCGGGCTCACAGCGCACAGCATGCCCCCTGCCCGCCCGCACCGTCCCTGAGATCCGCTCAACGATCCCGGGGCACTCGTCATCGAACGATCAATCGTTGGCTGATCTCAGGTCCGGCATCACGCGGCTGTATGGCGTTCGCGCAGCCATCGGGCGAGGACCGCCTTGACCTCGACCACGTCGGTCCAGCCACTCCGGGAGACAGCGATGGTATCGACGGCGTTGGCAATGTGGTCACCATCACCGGCCTCGCGATCCGCGAACACGTAGGCCACCCCGTCACCGCGTCGCCAGCGAACCATGTATCCCCGCGAGCTATACACCCGCATCACCGGCCGAACCATTGACGTCATGGCAAAGCTCCCGTCACGGGAAAAGACGTCGGAGTCACGCGCTGAATGCGTTGTGCATGCACCTTGACGCAACCCAGGGCATCCATGACGGGTTGGAGGGCGTGTTCGGGGTCGGTGTCGGCGCGGCAGGTGAAGAGATCGATGTGGACAAGTTTGTGCTCCGGCCAGGTGGATACGATGAAGTGAGATTCGGCCAGGACAAGAACGCAAGTGATGCCGTGAGGCTGGAACAGCACCATGAGCTCGCCGAACACCGTGGCACCCAGACGCGTGACCGCAGCCGGTAAATTCGGGTTACTGGGCAGGTGTCCGGTGAGGCAATCAACTGCCACGGTGCTGACCAGGGACCGGCAGCGGCCCGGGAAGTCATCAGGATCGCCGCGTCCGCATAGCGTGAGTGCCGTCCGGTGTACGCCTCGCGGACGCGCAGCACTGGTGAACGTCCGTAGGATGGCGAGCCGCTGAAAATCGCTGTCCACGGCGACCAGTCGTTGAGCGCGCAGACCGATCGCCCACAGCATCGATTCCGACCCACACCCCAGATCCGCCCACGCGCCTACCGGCGGAACTTGCATGAGAGTAGCGAGGATGTCCTCGGTACCCAACCCGAAGCGGAAATGCTCAGCGTAGTAGCGGTCCCAATAGTCCTGCGCACCCGCGATGGTGCGCGAACCAGTCATTGGTGATCACCGCTATCAGTCTGGGCCAGGATTTCGGATAATCCGCCGCAACCGGGCAGGAATCGAATATGTCGGAACCCGGCTGTAGTGAGTAGCGCAACCAGTGCTTCGACGGAGAACAAACGCAGTTCAACTCCGGTGGTGAGCAAGCTGGCTCCGATCGAGTCGAGGTAGTCGAACTCGACACGCACCCGAGCAGTTCCGTCGACATGGTGGCGATATTGACGGCGGCGGCGCAACACCGCCCCAGCAGCACAGGCAGGGTCGAGATAGCGGTCAGCGAACCAGACGCCATGTTTTCGGAAGGGGTCGTAGAAACCAGCGGTGTCAACCCTGCCACCAGAATGGATACAGAGGACCTGAGCAAGCAGGTCAACACCGCGCTGCAGGGTGCGGCCGATCGCCGTCAACAGCTCAGCTGATGGTGTCTGGCAAGCCAGCTGGTTGAGCGCCGCATACGGGAGTTCAGCCACGTGCTCAACGGAGCGCAGGAGCCCACGCAGCAGGCGTGGCCGGGGCACGGTTTCGGCTTCGGCGCGAGCGAACTGGGCACGTCCGCCGTAGCCGTCCACCACCGTAGTGGCCGCCGTTGTTGTAGTTCTGGAGTGGATCATGCCGGCACTCCGTAACGGGCGGCATGTTGCTGGCACACCGGATGTACCAGCGCTCCGTCGCGGGCGATGCACGCCGAGGCGACCGCCGGATCAGTGCTGCCGTGCAAGGCGACGCGGGCCAACCTGACGAGATAAGGCGCGGCGTTGGTCGTGTATGCCTGGCTCGCGGTCCGCGGGACCAGGGCCGGCAAAGTGTCGAGCTTGACGTGCAGTACACCCTCCACAACGTGCGGCGGGTCGGTGGATGACTGCACCGGGCCAGCGGTGGGGAGATAACCGTCGCCGTAGCCGCAGGTGGCATCCACGATCACCGCTCCGGCCTGCATGGTGGCCAGGTCCGCCTTGGTGATCATGGGTGGGGTGTCGAAAGTGGATACCAGGATCGCGCCGATCACCAGGTCCGCCCGGGCGAGGCAGGAACGCAGCATCCCCGGCTTGTTGAATCCGACGTGCGCACCATTCGGTGCGCCGGGTAGGTAGGACCGGAAGGAGGCTTCGGATCGGGCCAACACGGTCACAGTGGCACCCAGGGCTGCGGCTGTTCTCGCGGCAGCGGAGCCGACGTTGCCGCATCCGATCACGACCACCCGTGCGGGTTCCGCGCCGGGTACACCACCGAGCAGCACGCCTCTCCCATCGGGTGATTGCAGCGCCTGAGCGCCCCGCAAGACCGCCTGAATGCCGGCTATCTGCCCACTGGGGAGGCCAAGCGGGAATCGGCCGTGCTCGGCCAGGAACTCGTAGCTGTAGGCCGTCACCGCGGTGTCGGTCAGGGCCGTGAGCAGGCGCAGGTCTCCTTCGGCGTGGAACAACGCGCCGATCGACTGGCCTGGCGTTAGACGAACTAGGTCGTCGGGGTCGGTGCACTTGTAGCGCAAGACCAGCGGCGCGGACCACACCTCGCTCGCGCTGGCGAAGCGAACGCCGCTGGCATGAAGTACGACATCCGGACAATCGACTCCGGTGGCGATGCCAGGCGCGGCGATCACGGTGAATCCGGCCTCGGCAAGCGCCCGCGCGACCGTCGGAGTGAGCAATGTGCGCCGGTCTCCCGGAGTGGACTCACGAGGAAAACCGATCACCGCGCGGGTATCCATCTTCGTCTCCCGGGGCTCGATTGCCGCTGGCTGGAGAAGCGTCACTCCCCGTGCCCGCAGACACCAGATCACCGGCTGCGCACCGCCTTGTTCACCAGTTTTCGATTCACTACTCACCTGCGATGACAAAACCAACACCCGATACACCGGAGCGGGCGCACCCGGGGCGGTCGATACAGTCTTGGTCATCGCGTCGGCCGTCCCGTTACGGCGGCTCGACCACGACAGACAGGGGAGCCCGCTGGTGCAGCACGACCTGTTCGGTGACCTTGAACTGAGCCGACCTCCAGAACCGGTTCTGATGTCGCTGCGCCCCGAGTACTACGAGCTGATCTGGCAGGGTCGCAAACGGCACGAATTTCGCCGTCGCTACCTCACCGGCCGTCGGACAACCTGGTACGTGTACCTCACCACGCCCGTCTCCCGCCTGACGGCAGTGATCGACCTTGATGAGGCGATCGCTGACACCCCGCAACGCATCGCCGACATCGCCAAGCAGGCGCAGGCCGGTAACGGCGTCTCGGTATATGACTATCTCCGGGATCTGGAGCGGGGATTCGCGCTGCCCATCACCCGAGTTCGGGAATACCCCGGGTGCACCGCCGCCGAGCTGACCGACACACTCGGCTCATTCCACCCACCCCAGGGCTACACCTTAATCGCCCGCTATCCAGCTTGGATCGCGGTCTGCGAGGAATTCGCCGCTAGTGGCCCCACACGGCAGCTGACCGTGCACCACCCGACCACAGTCGACTAGGCACCTCCTACAGTTGATGGGAGCATGGTGACTCGGCGATCATGGCGTGGCAAGCAGCTAAACTTCATCATCACATTGGGGAGTCGCTCTCAGTGAGTTCAACGGCCCCTTGCGCAGGAGGTGGCTCAGTGTCTGGCAGGAACGGAACAAGGAAACATGTCGTCGTTCCCTCCCCTCTTCGGCAGGCACGTCTGGCTATCACAGCGACCTTGGAACAAGTCTGCGAAGACCTCGACCGCGCATCGCCGGATGGGTCTTCCGGAGTCACTCCGAGCATGCTCTCCGGGTGGGAACTCGGACGGCGCACCACCAGCCTGCGCTACCGCAAGCTCCTAGGCGACTACTACGTAAGCTCACCCGATGTGCTCTTCGCCCACCAAGACGACCAGCTCACCATCCTTGATGAGACTCCGCAGCTGCTGGTCGGTTACCACAATCTACGTGAAGCGCTGATGACGACAGCCCGAGACGCTGAGCGCTTTCTGGCCGTAGCAGGATCACGCTCACGCGACGAGGGGTACCCGAGGATCATCGAGATGTCCCTATCCGAACGTCCCGAGCTAGTGCATTACCGCGTCCTGTTCGGCCCGCCACGGCATCCAATTCTCGTGGATCACCTGTTGCGTTTGCTGGAACTGCGCGACCCTGATGACTGGAGTCAAGGGATGAAGACCATGCACATCGGCCTCATCGATGACGATCCCCATATGCCAGAACGATTTTTCTGCGTATCCGAGAAAGCTGCGGTCGTCCCGATACCGTCGCTGACCTCGGCTGAGGTATTCGATTCTGGCGTACTGCTGGGACCCAAGGCAGCCGATCGGCTCATCGAGCACACCCGACAATGCTACGCAGGGGCGCGCAGAGTGGAATCCGTCAAGAAAATAAAGGAACTGACGACTCCCTCACACTGACGCTCCCCACGACGTCGCAGCCGCAGCACAACTCAAACGCCGCATCACCCATGTCGATCACCACTGGCCCGCCACCCGGCCCACCCTCATCCAACGCACCACAAGCTGGCCCGCCTACGCCCTGCCCGCCGATTCACTGCTGCGCGCCACCCTGCTGGATACCGCGCACACCTTCGGCGTGCACGTCGAACCCAAGATCGCCGGACCGTCCAACATCGGCAACTACCTCGCCGGACTCGGCGTCCCCGCCACCGCCGGCTTCGGCGTCACCTACACCGGCCTGCACGCCACCGACGAACGCATCCAGCTCGACACCATCCCCAACCATCCAAGCCGTTTACCACGCCACCCTGCTGACCCTGCTCACCCACTGAGCGTCAGCCACAGACCTCAGAGCCTGTTGTTGGTAAAGGAAGGAGGGGTCAGGCGGCCGCTGGATCCGTGTGGGATACGGCTAGGCGTGGCTTGCCCCACCTTTGCTGGACCGGTGGGTCAATGCCGCGCCGCGCCAGCCGCTTCGTCATGATCATGACGGTGACCCAGGAGACCATCGCCTCGTGATGTGCTGTTCGGCGTTCGTAGTTGTGGACCAGGCGTCGGTAGCGCAGCAGCCAGCCGAAGCTGCGTTCGACCACCCACCGGCGCGGCACCACACTGACGGGGAGTCCACGATCGCCGCACTGGGCTGCGCCTGGCGTGGCGCCCCAACCCCGCCCGCAACCGGCCACGCTCCCATATTGTTGGAAAACAGCACCGACCCCCAGCACCACCACCAACGACCCGGGGGTGAGTGTCCTCGGTCGCCTCCCGGTGGGTCCAGTAACCGGCCTGCGCGAGCCCGGAATCGGTAGACGGACCGGCACGGCGCCGGTGGCCAGCACCACCCCCGCCGACGCGGTGAGCACCGTGTCCCCGACGCGGACCCGCCGGGATCCGGCGAGCATCGCCTGGCCCCGGATGAACCGCCCGCCGGTTTCTCAAACCGGCGCACCGCAGTGCTGTCGTACCAGTTGTCGGTCGCCAATGAACGGATCTGCCGGGCCACCGGGATGTACTCGGCACGCACCTGCGCCGTACCAGCCAGCCGGGAGGCGATCTCCGACGACGGAGTTGCGGAAAGCCGTCAAGACTACGAACGGTAGCGTCGGAACAACTCTCCTTGCAGATTAACGCCTTGATGTGTGGTTCTGCCCACCCGATAGCTTGACGGTATGTCACGTGGAGCGATTTTCACACCAGACTCGTCAGGTACGTGGCAGCGCAACCTCGTCAACAAATGAATGGCGGTCCGCCATCACCCGAAAAATCCCGCCGACTTTGGTCCGAGTTGGTAACCGCGAGATTTTATTTACTGATTTTCTCCTCGACTGCCTGGCAATGAATGGTGACTCAACCCGGGACGGGGACAGCGAGCTGGCCGCAGCGCGGCAGGCTTTTCTCACCGCCGGCCTGACCGCATTGTCCGAGGTGCGCGGCGGACAGGACTGGGTGCAGGTCGGGCTGGGGCTGGACACGCCAGCCGGTCCGCAGCTCTACAGCGAGCTGGCCGAGGCAGCGCGAGCGCTGCTGGACGAGGGTACGGCGGTCAACTTCTTCTTCCTGCACAAGCCCCCCGGCCTGCGGGTGCGCTTCCAGGCGGCGGCCGGTCGGTACGACGAGCTGCGGGTGCGCGTGGGGACCATGGCCCAGCGGCTGCCCATTCGCCAGGCGTTGCCTGCCGTCTACGAGCCGGAGGCTGCTCTGTTCGGCGGTAGCACCTCGATGGACTTCGTGCACCAGCTGTTCACCGCCGACTCGCTGGGCTGGCTCGACGTGCACCGCAACCGCGCCGCCGAACCGGTCCCCGCCTGGGCAGTCTCGTTGTTGTTGCTGCGGGCGGTGTTCGACGGGCTGGGCATCGTCGGCTGGGAGGACCGGGGCGTCTGGGACCTGGTCCGGCACGAGGCCGGGCGCCGTCTCGACCCAGCTGCCCGGCAGGTCAGTGAGCTCGATCGGGCAGCGGCCGGGTTGGCCAAACACTGGGCGGCACCGGCGCAGCTGCGGGAGCTGCTGCCCCCGGGGGTCCGGGCGATGGTCGATCGCCATCGGGAGCAGGCGGTGCTCATCGGGGCCCGCTGGCGCGCCGGCTATTTCGAGACCGGTGCCGCCCGGATCGGGCCACGCCGCTGCGCCGCCCACTACACGGTCTTCCACTGGAACCGCGCCCGGCTCTCCGGCGTGCGGCAGTGCCTGCTCGCTGAAGCGCTGGCCGATCCGAAGGCCGCAGGCAGCGATGGGTGATCTCCCCTGGGGTGCGCCGGGCAGCACCGCGCTGGTGCGGATGGCCGGCCTGCCGGTGCGGCTCTGGTGCTCTGGTGGCTGTCCGGAGCTGTTCGGCCTGCTGGCCGACGCCGAGGAGCTGGCGGTCGACTACCACCAGCGGGCACAGGCGCTGGCCGAGTGGATCGGGTCCGTTCTGGTGCCGCACGCCGGGCTGAGCCGGCTCGACCGTCACGACGTGCTGCGGCTGCGCAGGACCCTGCACAATGGCCAGCAGGTGCCGGTGGCGCAGGCGTCAGCCCTCGCCGTACTGATCGACCAGTCCGGCGGACCGACCCGCCGGATTGCCGATGACCTGCTTGCCACCCTCGACTGCGGGCAGCGGCTGGAGGCCGCAGAAGCGCGCTTCGCTGAGGCATTCGACGCCGAGCAACGGCGTGTCCAACAGCTGCCATGGGAGCTGGTGCGCTCCTCGACGACGGCCGGCGCAGCGGTGGCCACCGATGTTCCCCAGCTGATCGGTGAGATCGAACAGCGCCTGGCCAACAGCGAGCGGTGGGACAGCAAGCGGTTGCGGCACCGCGCGGGCTACCTGTGGCGTCTGGTGGCCCGGGGCACGGTCAAGACCACGCCACGCAGCTGGTTCGGCCAGGTGGCGGTGGTGGCGGTGGACAGCTGCCGCGAGTCCCCGGACCTGCTGGTCGGCCCGGCCGGCGAGCAACAACCGACCGCGGGCGCCCAGGCGACGCACCAGCTGTCCAATGTGTACTGGTCGCGCACCGGTGGGGCGGGCGGTGCCGCCCTCTCGCTTCCCGGACTGCACTGGACCGATGGCGAGCACCTGGTGTGCTGGGTGGTCGATGCGCAGCACAACCGGATGCGCCAGTTGCGGCTGAGGAACACGCCGATCCTGCACACGATCCGCCAGGCGCTGGCCGATGGTCCACGCCGTCGCGGCGAGCTCATCGCGCAGCTGTCCGGCCCGCAGGCGGACCGGATCGACGTGCTGGCCGGTTTCCTGGACCACCTCGCCGGGCTGGGTGTGCTGCAAGCCGGCGCGACGCGCACCGAGCGTCTTTCCGGCTGGCAGCAGGCACCGTCGCGGCCCGCACGGCCCGAGGCGCACCTGTTCACCGATGTTTACCGGCAGGTATCGGGCGTGGTGTCCGGCACCGCAACCGGCCGGATCCAGCGGGGGATGGAAACGGCCCTGCGGCTCGATGCCCTGCTGCACACCGCTCGCCCACGGCAGGTCCACCCGGCGATCGAGCTCATCGACGCGGAACCGAGGCCGGTCACCGACCTGATCCGTCAGTATCTGCACCACCATCCCCAATGGACGGCAACACCGGGGACGGCACGACACCGGCTCGGCTGGCCCGCACCGATACCGGGTTCTGGCTATGCCCGGCTCCACACCATGCTGGAAAACCGGGTGAGCCCCGAGCCGGTCGTCATCAACGACGAGCTGCTCGACGCCCTCGGCGCGCCGGCCGCGCCGCTGACCTGGCCGATCGACGCACTGGTACGCCCTCTGCCGGCCTCCTGCGCCGCGGTGGCCGTGCTGGAAGCAGCGGTACCCGCAGGAGCGCTGGACGCCCGGTTCGCCGCCGCGCTGGGCCAGCTGCAGGGTGAGCTTCCCCAGGTCAGCGCGTATCGCGAGTTCCTGAGCGCGGTGGAGCGCGAGCTGGACGGGCAGTTCGTGGAACTGCTGTGCCCCCCGCTGTCCGATCGCGCGGCCAACGCGGTGGCCCGGCCCCGCTATACCCGGCTGCACACCGGCGACCCCGCTCACGCCGACTACTACTGCCCGGGCTCGGGCAGTAGCGAATACCTCCCGCTGCAGCAGATCACCCTGCGCCGGGCGGGCTCGCGGATCGTCGCGGAGACCCGCGGCCGGCTCCTGTGGCCGATCTGTCACACGGCGCGGGTGGCCCGGCCCCCGTGGGACGTGGTGCATGCCCTGCTGGGCAGTGCCGCGATGGCCGGCCGCAGCCGCGGACGCACCCTCGCCGGGGCGCTCGCCGCATTTCCCGAGCGCGACCAGCTACCGCGCATCGTGGTCGGTGATGTGCTGGTGACCGCCCGCGCCCAATGGCGCATCTCCCGCACCGAGCTGTGGACCCGTAGCGCCGATCCGCGGGTATCAGTTCGTGCGCTGGCCCGGCTGATGCGGCAGCGAGAATTGCCCCGGTGGGTGTTCCTCCGCGCCCACGGCCGCCGCTCGATTCCGGTGGACCTGCTGAGCCTGCTCAGCATCCACCAGCTGGACCGCATGCTGGCCGACCCGGACGTCGCCGAGCTCATCGCCGAGGAGATGCTGCCCTCCCCCGGCCAGTTCCTGCTGTCCGACACCGCGCACGCGCCAGGTGACCGGCTGGCCGCGCAACTGCTGCTGCGCCTGCCGGTCGACCTGGCCCCGGCCGAGCAGGCCCACCGCGCCTGCGCCACCTGGCATCCCACCGAGCCGCTCGTGGCCGCGATGGGGTGAACGCAACCCTGCGACGAAAGGACATCCACCATGTACGCACCTACCGAGCTGCACACCCTGAGCAGCCTGATCGACGGCCTCGAAATCCAGATCAACGAGATCCAGCTGCCCCAGCAGCAGACGACGACGGTGACCAGCACTCTCGACGACACCCAAGAGACCCTTACGGGGGCTGACGGTGTGATCACGGTACGGGCCGGACGGTCCCGCCCGGGCCCGTACCGATCCTCCCGAACCGGCAGCGTGATGCTGTCCGCAAAGCCCTGCTCAAGCCGGGCTACGTCATTCCGGGTCATTCCGGGACGACCCACGACCTGATTACCCGACGGGAACAGTGGTCGTAGCATGTGACAGCGTGCTGGACTTGCGAGCAGCTGTCGACGCCGTCCTCCCGGAGGCCCGGGCCGACCTGGAACGCCTGGTGCGGATCCCGAGCATCTGGGCCGACTCCGCGCACGCGGGTGACACCTACCGCAGCGCCGAGGCCGTCGCCGAGCTGGCCCGTGGGGCAGGTGCCGCGATGGTGCGGATCCTGGAGGCTCCCGGTGGTGCGCCCGCGGTGCTGGCGCAGTGGCCCGCGCCGGAGGCGACGCCGACCGTGCTGCTCTACGCCCATCACGACGTCCAGCCCACCGGCGGTGACGAGCAGTGGACCAGCCCGCCGTTCGAGCCCACCGAACGTGACGGGCGGCTCTACGGTCGCGGTGCCGCCGATGACAAGGCGGGCGTCATGACCCATCTGGCCGTGCTGCGGGCCTACCAGGGTCGCCCGCCGGTCGGGGTCACGCTGTTCGTCGAGGGCGAGGAGGAGTCCGGGTCACCGACCCTGCCTGCGCTGTTGGGTGCCCACCGGGACCTGCTCGGCGCGGACGTGATCGTGATCGCTGATTCGGCCAACCCGGCCGTCGACGTCCCGGGGCTGACCAGCAGCCTGCGCGGGCTGGTCAGCGTCGTCATCGAGGTGGCGCTGCTGGCGCGTCCGGCGCACTCCGGGCTGTTCGGCGGACCGGTCGGGGATGCGCTCACCGCGCTGTGCCAGGCTCTGGGCTCGTTGCACGACCACAACGGTGAGGTCACCGTGCCGGGTCTGGTGCGCGGGCATTCCGGCGCACCGGACGTGGACGAGGTCACTTTCCGGGCCGACGCCGGCCTCCTCGACGGGGTTGCGTTGCTGGGCACCGGCACGATCGCCGACCGGATGTGGCTGGGACCCGCCGTTGCCGTGCTCGGGATCGACGCGCCGGCGGTGTCGCAGGTCGCCAACGTGTTGCTGCCCCGGGCGCGGGCGGTCGTCAGCCTACGGATCGGCCCCGGCCAGGATGCCGCCACCGCGCAACGCGCCCTGGCCGACCACCTGACGGCCCACGTGCCCTGGGGCGCGCAGGTCACCGTCACCTCCGGTCCGGACCTGGCCGAGCCATTCACCCTGGAGACCACCGGCCAGGTCTACGACCTGGCCCGCCGTACCTTCGCCGAGGCGTACGGCAACCCGGCGGTGGAGATCGGGATCGGCGGTTCGATCCCGTTCATCGCCGAGTTCGCCCGTGCCTTTCCCGGAGCCGCAGTGCTCGTCACCGGGGTCGGTGACCCGGCAAGCCGCTGGCACGGCATCGACGAGAGCCTGCACCTGGAAATGTTCGGTCGAGCTGTCCTGGCCGAGGCCCTGCTCCTGGACGCCCTGGCAGCCCCACAGCGGGCACACCAAGGGTGATGGCGTAGGGCGCACTCAGCTCGGCGGGTCACATCCGGTATATCCTCACCCCCACCATCCGACACGCCTCTCGCCAACACCGCTCGCAGGTTGACCACAACCATTCCGTATCACGGCAACTTTCATGTTCGCTGATTGTGGAGAGTTGTGACTTTGGGTAGCCGACGAGTACGGCGTTCCGGGGTCTTCGCGGGTCCGGGTCTGGCGATGATCCTCGAAGGAAGGGGAGATCACACTGCGGGTTGAGGCGGGGGTTGCCGTGGTCGGACCGGGGGTGCGGATGCGATGTCGCCCCGCGAGTTCGTTCTGATCCGCTCCAGTGATCGGCGAAAGTGTGCTGTGGCCGTGCA